>NZ_JACJEZ010000004.1:0-164838 GCF_014164365.1 Pseudoalteromonas sp. SG43-6 | reverse complement strand
AAAATGTTTTAATAATTAAGCTGGCAGTGCCAGCTTTTTTGCGCTTATACGGATACTTTTCATAAATGTTCTAATGTACTTTCATTTAAAAAACGACTTAGCTTTCTCAGATTTAAATCCTCATTTATTTCTCATTCTTTTCTCTTTGTGCAATAAAATTTTAGTGAATTATTCACAAAGGTATTAAGGTTCTCTGCGCTTAAAGAGCTAGCCACGCAAATAGAACCGATTTGATTAATTATTGGCTAACCTTATCACTGCAGTGCCCTTCCTTTTAATACATAATCATTTTGACAGCGGTTACTAGCAACAATGCGGCGAAGATTTTTTTGACTAACGTGACTGGCAAGTGATGGGTGGCTTTGGCGCCTAACGGGGCGGTAAACCAGGATGTGCAAATAATACCGAATAACGCTGGTAAATACACAAATCCAGCAAATCCATCTTCTAGTGCAAAATGGCCGCTGCCTGAGCTGATGTAACCAATTGAACCAAATAATGCGATAACAATGCCGCATGCGGATGCACACCCTATGGCTTTTTTCATATCGACTGAGAAAAACGTTAACAATGGTACCAAAAGCGCGCCTCCGCCAATACCGATCATCGCAGACAAGCCGCCGGTGATCGTGGTCATAATGGTTAACACACTTTTATTGGGCATGCCACGCTCAACCGATGGCTCACGCTTGTTACTTACAAACATCTTTATCGCAATAAGTACCACTGTGATAGCAAACACTAAGCGAACAACCTGCTCAGGTAATAGTGCCGCTATAAAGCCACTGATAAGCGCCCCCAGTGCAACGCCCGTCATTACCCAAGGAGCAAGAGTCCATGGAACATTGCCATTTTTATGATGTGCGATTGCGGAAGACGTTGATGTAAATAATATTGATGCTAATGACGTTGCAATTGCGGCAATAACGACTTGCTCAGCTGGTAGAATTTCAAAATGCAGTAAAATAATACTCAACACAGGAACAATAACCAACCCGCCCCCAATACCTAGCAGCCCTGCTAAAAAACCTACGCCACAGCCAAGTAAGGCGCAGTATAAAATCAACATTATCAATTCACTCATTGCGTTATCTCTTATTATAATTTGGGAGCACTCATGCTAAATGAATGCGGTTCTATTTCCTATTGAGCTGCTATCACTCACCATATTGGCCGCGAGTATATCAATATAACTGATGTCTATTGATATATTTGGCTAAATTAAGCCCTGAATAATCCTCATGTTTTAGATGAAATAAATACAACTTACACATCTAGAAGTCTAAATGTCTGTAGGGCCAAGTTGAAACTCTTTTTTTTCAAGTGCCACTTCAGATAATTTATAGCTAATGGCGTGCAATATTATTAGTTGATGAATACAGCTCATGTTTTAGGTGAAATTAAACCGTTTTTATTCATGTATCGATCCACGTATAAATAGCTCAACTCTTAGAGGCACACAGTTTTACAGCGGTTTTAATTAAGCCATCAGGCACAAAAACTGTGAACATCACTTACGAGATCAGTAACGTTAATCCGCTCAAGAGCACAGCATAAACGCAGGTTTTAAATCAGATAATTGGATATAGATCACTATGACTAAAGATTTCACATTTACTATTAAGAGTATTTGTCTCGATGAAAATTATCATCCAGCAGCTAATACACGTATCACTACCAATTTTGCAAACTTGGCCAGAGGCAGTTATCGCCAAGCAAACTTACGCAACGCCTTAAAAATGATCGATAACCGTTTTAATGCCTTGGCGCAGTGGGATAACCCAAAAGCGGATCGTTATTCTGTAGAGCTTGAAATCATCTCTGTTGATATGGATATTGCTGGCAGTGGTAATAGCTTTCCATCGATTGAAATATTGAAAACAAATATTGTTGATCATCACACTAACAAACGCATTGAAGGCATTGTAGGAAATAATTTTTCCTCCTATGTGCGCGACTATGATTTTAGTGTATTACTGCAAGAACATAATAAAGATCAGCCTAAATTTAGTATTCCTGATAACTTTGGCGAGCTGCATGGCAAACTATTTAAATATTTTATTAGTTCTGACAGCTACAAAAAGCACTTTAAAAAGCCGCCAGTAATATGCCTAAGTGTTTCGGATAACAAGACCTATCATCGTACTGAAAATCAGCACCCTGCGTTAGGTGTTGAATATCAGCCAAATGAACCGTCTTTGACTGAGCAATATTTCAAAAAAATGGGCTTGCAGGTGCGTTATTTTATGCCGCCAAATAGTGTAGCGCCCTTAGCCTTTTATTTTGTTGGTGATTTGCTAAATGATTACACTCATCTTGAGCTTATTAGCACTATTAGCACTATGGAGACATTTCAAAAAATCTACCGACCAGAGATCTATAATGCCAATGCGACTGCGGGGAAATCATATCAACCAAATTTGAAGAACCTAGATCATTCACTCACGCAAATTGTTTATGACCGTGAAGAGCGCAGTAAATTGGCGAATGAACAGGGGAAATTTGCTGAGCAGCACTTCATCAAGCCATATCAAACAGTGCTTGAGCAATGGTCTGCTAATTACGCGTAATAGCGAGTTCAATCGTTAGATTCAATCGCAACTTAAAAAGTTAACCCAAATAAATGGCATTATTTATTATGAAAACATCTATTAGCAAAACAATATTACCGACTTCAACTGCAGGCAGCTTACCTAAACCTTCATGGCTTGCAGAGCCAGAGACTCTTTGGTCACCTTGGAAACTTCAAGGTGATGAATTAATTGACGGCAAACACGATGCATTACGGATCTCTCTGCAAGAGCAACAACGCGCAGGTATTGATATTGTCAGTGATGGCGAGCAAACACGCCAACACTTTGTTACCACATTTATTGAGCACCTTAACGGTGTAGATTTTGAAAACCGTAAAACGGTGAGAATTCGTGACCGCTATGATGCCAGTGTACCGACAGTCATTGGACCTGTTAGTCGTATAAAACCGGTTTTTGTTGATGATGCTAAGTTTTTACGCAGCCAAACCAAACAACCGATCAAATGGGCGCTACCAGGTCCTATGACTATGATAGATACACTTTATGATGACCATTATAAAAACCGCGAACAGCTCGCTTGGGAATTTGCCAAAATTCTTAATCAAGAAGCCAAAGAACTAGAAGCTGCGGGGGTTGATATCATTCAATTTGATGAGCCTGCATTTAACGTGTTTTTTGATGAGGTAAATGATTGGGGAATTGCGTGTTTAGAAAGAGCCATTGAAGGCCTTCAATGCGAAACGGCCGTGCATATTTGTTATGGTTATGGCATCAAAGCCAATACAGATTGGAAAAAAACGTTAGGCTCAGAATGGCGACAATACGAAGAAGCATTTCCAAAACTGCAGCAATCTAATATTGATATTATCTCATTAGAATGCCACAACTCGCACGTACCAATGGAACTACTTGAACTTATTCGCGGTAAAAAAGTAATGGTAGGTGCCATTGACGTTGCCACCAATACCATAGAAACACCAGAGGAAGTGGCAAATACGCTACGTAAAGCACTGCAGTTTGTCGATGCTGACAAGCTCTACCCGTGTACTAACTGTGGTATGGCCCCCCTACCTCGCGCAGTTGCAAGAGGTAAGCTCAATGCGTTAACCGCTGGCGCAGAGATTATTAGAAAAGAGCTGGCTCAAAGTAATTAAAATCTAATTTATTTCATGAGGTGGAGTAACCACCTCGTCCTAATTTATTTTCAACAATTACACTTACTACAAATACAATAAGCCTATATACACATAAAGTATTTAATACCCGCGCTTTTGCCAAAACTCAATTTCTGACATGGACTCTTGTTCAAACACTGAAAATGTTTTATCGGCAATCAGTTTACCGTTTAGCTCTATGGTCATGCGCCAGTCACCTATTTTATTGCTGATAGGTTGCCACAAGGTATCACCTAAGTAAAAGTGCCAGTCATTGTCTTTAACGTATTCAAAGCCGTCAAATGGTGGCATTACCTCACCATCAGCATCCGGTATGTCAGGATGATAAATACAATAATGAAGCTTTTCGCCTTTGGCTTTTTTAATATTAATGATAAAACCAAACTCCACATCGAGTTGTGCGGGTACTTTTGTGGTAAATGCTTGAATTTGCGGTAAGGCTTTTGATGATGAGTCCCACTTTGTATAAATACCGAAGCTTTGCATAGTGATTACGGGCTTAGTTTTTGCCATTATTTATCCTTTTTTTGATGCATTAGTTTAACGTATTTATACGGCAAAATTAAGCGCCAAAACGTTTAGGATCTTTAGGATAGAAAAAATCAGGCTGGCGATCACACAAGGCAAACTCACGGGTATTTTTGTAAGGTAGTTTCATAAACCCGGCAACCCCCACATCAGTAATGCTCACCGCATATTGCATCAACTTATTAAGCAAGCGCTTAAACTGTGCTTCTTTAGTGCCATCTAACAAACGATAGTAATGATGTATTTTCATTCTATCTGGTAAAGCTTCAAAAATAATGCAGCCGGTATGATGTATTTGGTTTAACTCAAATACGCATTTGATCACTTTTTTAGGTAGCTGCAGTTGCTCGTCCGGATCTTTACCGTCTTCAAAATACGAATGTGGTCGGGTGACTTCTGAGCTTTTTAAATTCATTATCTCATAGTCAAGCTCTGGAAGTTGTTCAAACTTAAATGCACCGGTGCCATCACGCTCCAGTTGAATGGTCTTTCTGGCATCAAATAAACAACACTTAAATAAGCCTTTTTGATGAATGCCTTGTGCCAACATCACGGTATTATTAACCGCTTGGGTAAAAGCATGGCCTAAACTTTCATCATGCATGATCAGTGATGATTCAACGAACAGTGATTCTTCTTTCCAATGAAAGCTTAAGCCCCCTACTACTGGGTATTTCGCTAATCGGCTGATAGAGGCTAAAAATGCTTTTTCAGTATCGCCGGTATCAAACAGGAATTCTTTATAATACCGGTCCAATTGAGCGTCATTTACATCAAGCAGTTGTTGATTGTGGTCGGCTTGGCGTAAAAATTGTTTACGTGAACTATAAACCACAGTATCAGGTAGTTCGTCATCGTTACCAAACCAAAATGGAATATTGGCTCGCACATCTTCAGCTAAATTGAGCTCTGGTAAATATGCTTTTGCCATAGCAGGCATATTACGCATAAAGTAATCACCCGCCCCGTCTCTTGTAATTTTATTTTTAGAGAGCATACCGTCAATCACTTTTGCAAGCTCCATAGGGAGCCCTAGTGAACTGGCTGGGATCACTTGCGCGCCAAATCGGCATGACTGTGCAGAAGCCAGTGCGTATAAGGTGGACGCCACGCCTTGCTCATCAAAACGCGGCGATGATTTAGCACCTGACATTTGCTCATCACCAATAAAATACACATCCCCCATCCGCGCATTGGTGGTACTTAAATCGCCAGACATTAAATCCATAAAGTTACTGGTGATTGGCTCGCCATTACTGTCTATTTGGGCATACACAGAGCTGCCCCAGTCCACCAGCGATAAGCCTTGGGTATGTTCATCCCACACTAGATTAGAGGGCTTGATATCGCCATGCACAATCGGTTGTGGCGTTATGCCATTTTGCTGAGTGCGTAGGTCTATTAATACATTACGTAGTTTTAGCGCTAAACTGGTGATTGCTGCGGCGCTAAAGCGGCCTTTTTTAAGTGATACTTTTTCTAAGTCTTCGCCTAGCGCGCGGGCCATCATTAAAATGCCCTGCTTTTTTATCCGTTCAAAAGCATAAAACTTAGGCACTAATGGGTTATCAACTTGCGAGAGCATATACGCTTCGTCCTCAAGTCGATCACGTACACTTTGCGCCAAGGTGATACGTGAAAATTTAAACACCCAAGGAAGTTTACGCTCATCTAAACCCGCAAATACAAATCCAAAAGCACCCGAGCCAATCATTTCAACCTGGCTGTAGCCTAAATTAGTGAGTTGCTTAATACAGATATTCAACCATTGGCGGTGTTTTTTGGCGTCATGGTGCGAAAGCAAATAGACCGACTGCTCTTCATTGATATAAAAATTGCGGATTGCTTTGGTTTTCACTGCGAAGTCTCAACGTATTCTAAAAAATGTAAGGGATAAGGGTGAAGCTAGCTTATTGATTATTAATTTTTTAGTTCTAAATTTCTAGTCATTTAGCCTCAGCTTAGCGTGTCCTGACATTTTGCGCAAAAAAAGTGTAAAAAGGCAATCTGTGTTAAAAAAATAATGCACCCAACTCACTAAACGACAAGTGATACTCCTTTTTCATGGTAATTGCTTAGTTAGATATTACAGACTTTCTGATTGGTAAAATAAAAGAAAAAAAGCCGCGTGATCAGCGAACTGATCACAACAGCTTTTAACAACCAGAATCGTTATAAATTAGAGTGCTTGTTCAAGCTCTGGTAGCACATCAAATAAATCCGCAACAAGGCCATAGTCTGCAACTTGAAAAATAGGCGCATCGGGATCTTTATTGATTGCAACAATCACTTTTGAATCTTTCATGCCTGCTAAATGCTGAATTGCGCCACTAATACCTACAGCAATATATAAGTTAGGCGCAACGATCTTACCGGTTTGACCCACTTGCATATCGTTTGGTACAAAGCCGGCGTCAACCGCAGCACGAGACGCACCAATTGCCGCGCCTAGTTTATCGGCAATACCATTAAGTAATGAAAAGTTCTCGCCATTTTGCATACCGCGTCCACCTGATATAACCACCTGCGCAGCAGTTAACTCTGGGCGCTCAGATTCGGTTTGCTCAACACTTACAAATGCGCTTAATTCACTGCTAAACACAGAATCAACAACACGACTCTCAGCGGGAGCTTGCTCACCTTGCAGATCAAAGCTACTTGCACGAACGGTGATCACTTTTTTGCTATCCAGTGATTTTACAGTTGCGATGGCATTACCTGCATAGATTGGACGTTTAAATGTATCAGCGTCAACCACATCAATGATTTCTGAAATTTGTGCAACATCAAGTAATGCGGCAACACGTGGCATGAAATTTTTGCCCGTTGTAGTGGCACTAGCAACAAGATGCGAATAATCTGGCGCAAGCAATAACACTAAATCTGCGATGTTTTCAGCTAACTGATGCGCATACTCACTATGATCAGCCACCAGCACGGTGTTTACACCTGCAATACTGGCCACTATTTCACTCATTGGTGCTACGTTTTCACCAGCAATTAGTACATCAACAGCAAAACCAAGCTTTAATGCTGCGTTTATGGTTTTAGAAGTTTCAGGCTTTAAACTGCCATTGTCATGATCTGCTATAACTAATGTTTTCATTTAAATCACCTTCGCTTGTGTTTTTAATAAATCAACTAACTGGGCTACATCATCAACAATGATACCGCCACTGCGTTTTTCCGGTTCATGTACCGCAACAAGTTCGATACGCGGGGTTAAGTCTACACCTAAGCTATCAGCTGCAATTACCTCAAGTGGTTTACGTTTGGCTTTCATAATATTTGGCAATGATGCATAACGGGGTTCATTCAAACGTAAGTCTGTTGTGACTACGGCCGGTAACTTTAATGCCACTGTTTGTAAACCGCCATCAACTTCACGCGTCACATTAACAGTGCCATTTGCTATGTCGACCTTTGATGCAAACGTACCTTGCCCGCGCCCAGTAAGAGCCGCCAGCATTTGACCTGTTTGATTGTTATCTGAATCAATCGACTGTTTACCTAAAATCACCAGTTCAGGGGCTTCTTGCTCGACGATTTTAGCAAGCAGCTTTGCAACGTGCAGTGATTCTAATTTTTCGTCAGTCTCAATATGAATCGCTTTATCGGCGCCCAGTGCCAGAGCTGTACGTAATTGTTCTTGAGATGCTTTAGCACCAATGGTTACAGCAATCACTTCAGTGGCAGTGCCCGCCTCTTTTAAGCGGATAGCTTCTTCAATGGCAATTTCGCAAAATGGGTTAAGTGCCATTTTCACATTAGTTAGATCAACGTCGCTATTATCTGCTTTAACGCGTGCTTTTACGTTGTAGTCGATAACTCTTTTTATTGGAACGAGAACTTTCATAGGAACTCCATAATTATTTAAACCTACAAGCTAACGTGTACGTCAACCTATTTATTTTATGAAATCAGACTACTTCCTGTTGACGTAAACGTCAACCTAAAATAACCTTAAACTATTCATCGCCTGTAACGTTTCATTTGCAAGTATGAAATTGCCCTCGTAAAGGCACAGGTCCGTCACATAAAAGAGGTTAATATGGTCGAACGCGAAACCATGGAATTTGATGTCGTTATTGTCGGCGCAGGCCCTGCAGGCTTAGCTACCGCCATACGATTAGCGCAACAAGCACAAGAAAAACAACAAGAGTGCATGATCTGCGTGGTTGAAAAAGGCTCTGAAGTGGGCGCTCATATTTTATCGGGCGCAGTATTTGAAACCACCGCTTTGGACGAGTTACTGCCCAATTGGCAAGAACTTGGCGCACCAGTGACCACTAAAGTAACCAGTGATGAAATATATTGGTTTAATAATGACAGCAAAGCCACCGCTATCCCTCACTTTGCCGCACCTAAAACATTTCATAATACTGATAACTATATTGTCTCTATGGGTAATGTATGCCGCTGGCTTGCAGAGCAAGCAGAAAACCTAGGTGTTGAGATTTTCCCAGGGTTTAGCGCGCACTCACTGATTATTGAAGATGACACAGTAAAAGGCATTATTACCGGCGATATGGGCCTTGATAGCAATGGCAATGAAAAAGATGGCTTTATGCCTGGCATGGAACTTCGTGCTAAATACACTGTATTTGCTGAAGGTTGTCGTGGTCACTTAGGTAAACAGCTGATCACTCAATTTGCACTTGATCAAGATGCCTCACCGCAACATTATGGTTTAGGCTTTAAAGAAATTTGGCAAATCGCTCCTGCTAAACACAAGCAAGGCACGGTAGTTCATGGCACCGGTTGGCCCTTAAGTGCAGATACTAACGGTGGTGCGTTTATGTACCACAGTGATAATAATCAAGTTGTAGTCGGCTTAATTGTTGATTTAAATTACTCAAACCCGCATTTAAGCCCGTTTGATGAATTTCAGCGCATGAAACACCACCCAATCTTTAAAGATGTATTAGCCGGTGGTGAACGTATTGCTTATGGCGCTCGTGCGATTGCAAAAGGTGGCTTACACTCATTACCAAAAATGCACTTCCCGGGTGGTTTGTTGGTCGGCTGTGATGCTGGCACCTTGAATTTTGCCAAAATCAAAGGCAACCACACAGCGATGAAGTCAGGTATGATTGCCGCTGAGGTGATCTTTAGCGCGCTTACAAACGAACAACAGCATACTGACTTAGTTGACTACAGCGAAGCATTTAAACAAAGCTGGGCTTATAAAGAGCTATACCAATCACGTAACTTTGGCCCTGTGATGCATAAGCTAGGAAAATTTATTGGTGGTGCGTATAACACCCTTGATCAAAATATTTTTGCAGGGGCATTACCTTTTACTTTTAAAGATAATATCCCAGATCACGCAACGCTAGTTGATAAAAATCAGGCCAGTGTCATTAATTACCCGAAGCCTGATGGTCAACTCAGCTTTGATAAATTATCTTCGGTGTTTTTATCAAATACCAATCATGAAGAATCTCAGCCGTGTCATTTAAAACTAAAAAATAGCGCTATTCCTATCGATGTTAACTTAGTTAAATTTGACGAGCCTGCTCAGCGCTATTGCCCGGCGGGTGTGTATGAGATACAGCAAATTGCCGGCAAAGACGAGTTTGTGATTAATGCACAAAACTGCGTGCATTGTAAAACCTGCGATATTAAAGATCCGAGCCAAAACATCACCTGGGTAACACCTGAGGGAGCCGGTGGTCCCAACTACCCAAATATGTAATCTAAATACAATTAAAGCGCTTGATACAGCGTAAAAATAATATTTTACATATAAGTTATAAACCTATCCTAAATTGCAGGGGCTTCGGCCCCTTTTTTGCGCTATGCTAATAAGAATTATATATGAGTGAGATATTTTTATGCCGTCGTCTAATGTTGTATTCCGTTTTTTAGCAGAGCCCACCGATGTGAATTTTGGCGGGAAGGTTCATGGCGGTGTCGTCATGAAGTGGATTGACCAAGCAGGTTATGCCTGCGCTGCTGGTTGGAGTGGTCATTACTGTGTCACTGTATCTGTCGCTGGGGTTAAATTTCGTCGCCCAATTCTAGTTGGTCAAATTGTTGAAGTTGAAGCTAAAATTGCCCACACTGGCAAAACCAGTATGCAAATCTTTATACAAGTTCGCTGTGGCGATCCGAAAACGCGTAATTTAGTTGAGACTAACCACTGTGTAATTAGCTTTGTTGCCATGGACGAAACAGGTTACCCCGTAGCAGTGCCAGAATACATCGCAGTGAGTAATGAAGACAAAAAATTAGAAAACTACGCAATTAAGATGAAAGAGATTGCCATAGAAACTGAAACTTTATTGCATAAATCAGAACCCTGATCACCTAAACTATCTATCTGTAAAAGCTACATCCTAGTCAGAAATATTTTCTCCAGCCAAACTGAACGAGCGTTTAAATAGCGCTCATTGGTATACTTTATATGCTATAAAAGACTATAACTGGCTGTTTTTAAGCCAAATTAATCATGGCACGCACCATGCAATATTAAAATTAACCGGTAATTTAAAGGTTATATTTTTATTTTGTAAAGGAGCTATTAAATGATTAAATCAATTTCACTTTCTGCTATCTCATTAGCATTGTTAGGTTTTAATACTGCAGCTAGTGCAGAAACAACAAACATGGATTACCCTCGCGTATATACAGGTATTGGCTATGGTCAATACTCATTCAAATTTGAAGACTCTGATGACGACATCGATTTTGATGATGATTCACAAATGCTTAAGGGTTACGTTGGTACGCAATTTAATAAGTATTTAAGTTTAGAGCTTGCCTATCAAAACTTTGATGAAGTAAGCGATATTGATAGCTATGCTGAAGTTGATGGTGTGTCTTTGGCCGCACGGTTAGCTGCCCCTATTACGGATAGCTTCTCTGTCTATGCTAAAGGTGGTTGGCTAGAATGGGATGCTGAGGTAACCAGCGACCTTCCTGCTATTGGTAAGATATCAGCAGATCAAAGTGGAGGCGATGTATTTTATGGTGCAGGTATCGAGTACGCATTCACCACCAACATGCAGGTACGCTTTGAGTATGAACGCTATGAACTAAAAGATGAAATTGATCCAGAAATGGATGTAGCATCGGTTTCATTCCAATATATGTTCTAAGAAATGCTTAACCTATTTTGAGGTTATTTAGCAGTAAAAGGCAGCTTCGAGCTGCCTTTTTTGTTGTTAGCGGTTAGAATATCGTATCTTTAACAGTAATTGAGTTTCATGAGCGATTTTCAACTAACGGCTATTGGCCATATTCAATCTCCTTATAAACAAAAGTTCGCCATTCCTCGCCAACCGCGTTTAGTTCCACAAGCAAAAGCTAAGTTGGTATTTGCTGCTGATTTTAACCGTGAAGAATTTGTTCGTGGTTTAGATGAATTTAGCCATATTTGGTTATTGTTTCGCTTTCATGAAACTGCAGATAAAGGCTACTCAGCCATGGTTAGACCACCGCGTTTAGGCGGTAATGAGCGCAAAGGCGTATTCGCCACACGCGCGACCTTTAGACCCAATGCCATAGGCATGAGTGCCGTCAAACTTGAAGGCATAGAGTATAAAAATGGCCAGCTGTGTTTATTATTGGCAGGCATAGATTTACTTGATGGCACCCCGATTTTAGACATCAAACCATATTTACCTTATTCAGATGCCATGGTTGATGCCACTGCAGGCTTTGCTGACACGCGCCCAGAAACGCAAATGACCGTTGAGTTTAGCCCGCAAGTGCAGGCGTTTATTGAACAGCAAACCAACTTCCCACAGTTGCATGACTTTATTAGTAATGTACTTAAGCAAGATCCTCGCCCTGCCTATAAAAAGCAAAAAGAGGGTGAACAAAGTTATGGAATGACCTTGTATGATTTTAATATCCGTTGGCAAGTAAACGACGAGCATAACTATGTCACTAGCATAGAAAAAAGTTAGAAAAACACACTTAGCGCTTTAGTGTAAAAGCAACCGCTGCTAAACTGAGTGCCCAATTGAAATAATAATTTTATAACTATCGGAATAAACATGCGTACCAGTCAATATATACTCGCAACACTTAAAGAAACGCCATCAGATGCTGAAATTGTATCGCATCAATTAATGTTAAGAGCGGGCATGATCCGTCGCGTCGCGTCGGGCCTATATACTTGGTTACCCTCTGGATTACGCGTGTTACGAAAAGTCGAAAACATTGTGCGTGAAGAAATGGACAAATCAGGTGCAATCGAAATGTTGATGCCTGTTATTCAACCTGCGGATCTATGGGAAGAGTCTGGCCGTTGGGAGCAGTTTGGCCCAGAACTTATGCGTTTTACTGACCGTCACAATCGTACTTTCGCGTTAGGACCAACCCATGAAGAAGTGATCACTGACTTTGTTCGTAAAGAAGTAAGTTCGTATAAACAATTACCGCTTACTTTGTATCAAGTACAAACAAAAGTGCGCGACGAACGTCGTCCTCGTTTTGGGGTTATGCGCGCGCGTGAATTTACTATGAAAGATGCCTATTCATTTCATTTAAGTGAAGAATGTTTAGATGCAACTTATCAAGTAATGCACAAAGCATACTGTAATATATTCGATCGCTTAGGCCTTGATTACCGTCCTGTTATTGCTGATACCGGCTCTATAGGTGGTAGTGTATCTCATGAATTTCATGTGTTAGCTGAATCAGGTGAAGATGCTATCGCCTTTAGTGATAAAAGTGACTACGCAGCAAACATCGAAAAAGCAGAAGCATTAGCGCCAAGTGAAGCGCGCCCTGCTGCCGCAAAAGAATTAAAAGCATTCCCAACGCCTGATGCGAAAACTATCGACGAGCTAAAGAAACACTATGGTGTTAAACCTCATCGCAGTGTTAAAACACTGATTGTTTACGGCGCGCCAAATGAAGATGGTCAACGTGGTTTAGTTGCATTAGTAATACGTGGCGATCATGAGCTTAACGAACTTAAAGCTGAAAAACATCCATTAGTAGATTCTCCACTGGAAATGGCAAACGAGGCTGACATAATTGCAGCCATTGGTGCTAAACCGGGTTCATTAGGCCCTGTTGGCTTAATCATGCCAATTTTAGTAGACCGTACAGCCAACGTAATGGCTGATTTTGTAGCCGGTGCTAACAAAGATGACGAGCATTACAGCGGTATTAACTGGGATCGCGATGTAACTGAGTATGAAGTTGCTGATCTACGTAATATTGTCGAAGGTGATCCTAGTCCATGTGGTAATGGTACTTTACATATTAAACGCGGTATTGAAGTTGGCCATATCTTCCAGCTTGGTACTAAGTATTCAGAAGCGATGAAAGCGGGAGTATTAAACGAAAGCGGTAAAAACCAAATAATGACTATGGGTTGTTATGGTATTGGTGTATCGCGTATTGTCGCAGCGGCTATTGAACAAAATAATGATCAATACGGTATTATTTGGCCACAGCCAATCGCCCCGTTCGATTTAGCTATTGTGCCAATGAATATGCATAAATCGCATCGTATACCAGATATCGCTAATAACCTTTACGACGGTTTAAAAGCCGCAGGCTTAGACGTGTTATTTGATGACCGTAAAGAGCGCCCAGGTGTGATGTTTAACGACATGGAATTACTCGGTGTACCTTTCACGTTGGTAATTGGTGAGCGTAATCTTGATGAAAACAAGGTTGAGCTGAAAAATCGCCGTACCGGTGAAAAACTAATGATAGATATTGATAGCGCTGTTGAAGCAATCAAAGCGGCCATGAACGCTTAATCATCAGCACCCTCTGTAACAAAAAAACCGCGAAATGCGGTTTTTTTGTTTTTGCACGATCATTAATTGTCATAGATGTTTCGTCAAACAGTCTTATAAACGTCATTCAAGTTGCTTAACTTTGTTGTTATTACACCGTGAGTAACCTCCTATGCACGACATCGAAAAAAGTGATAAAAAGTACTACCCAGCCGTTTGGATCTCCGATGTACATTTAGGCTATAAAGATTGTCGAGCAGATTACCTACTCGACTTTTTAAATAGTATTGAGTGCGATACCCTTTATCTAGTGGGTGACATCGTCGATTTATGGTCTATGAAGCGAAGTTTTTATTGGCATCCTAGTCACTATCAAGTATTAGCCTGTATTCAAGCCAAAGCAGTTCAAGGTACTCGAGTGATTTATATTCCCGGCAATCACGATGAAACATTCCGGCACTACGTCAATAACAGCCTATTTGGTATTGAAGTCCACCAGCAGTTTATTCACACAACCAAAGCCAACAAACGATTTCTTCTGGTTCACGGTGATGATTTTGACTCAGCAACTAGGTATAACAAACTGATCAGTATTGCCGGTGATACAGGTTATGACTTTTTACTGTTTTTAAATCGCTGGACTAATCGTATTCGACGCCTATATGGTGGTAACTATTGGTCACTTGCTGCTTGGATAAAAGCCCGCGTTCATAAAGCGCGTGAAGCAATAGAGGCATTTGAAAATGCTGCTATTCATGAGGCTAAAAAGCAAGGCGTAGACGGTATTATTTGCGGTCATATTCATCACCCACAACTCAAAGTCGTTGATGGCATTGTTTACTGTAATGATGGCGATTGGATAGAAAGTTGTACCGCAGTAGTAGAGCAAGAAAATGGTCGTATCGAATTGCTACACTGGTCTGACACTCAAACAGTGATTAATTCTGCTGATATTACCAAACTTAATCAAAATCTTGGTGGACCAAAGGCTAAACCTGAAAAATCAGCAGCTTAAAATTTAGACTGTGTGGTTTATTTTAACCACATAGCTAATTTGTCTTTCAAAACTTTTGGCTTTATGGGTTTGGTAATATAATCATTCATACCAGCTGTAATACAGCGTTCTCTGTCACCTGCCATAGCGCTGGCAGTCATAGCGATAATAGGCACTTTCGCATAGTCAGCACCAGCTTTGTTGCTGCGAATTGCAGAGGTCGTGTCATAGCCATTGAGGTTTGGCATTTGGCAATCCATTAAAATTAGATCAAATAAAGCTGTTTGCTCTGTATTTAATATTTCTAGCGCATCGAGGCCATCACTGGCACATACAATAGTGACACCGGTATTTTTTAATATTGCTTTGGCAACTTCAAGGTTGATCATATTATCATCAACCAATAACACCTTAAAATTTGAGAAATCGTATTCAACATATTCTGTTTGCTCACTACCTTGGCTAGCAACCAAAAAACTATTATTAACACCAAACAAACTTGCTAACTTATAGCTAAATTGATCTTGAGTAAGCGGCTTATTAAGTACATGGCAATTTTCAGGCACCTGCTCTTTGGCTTTTTTACTAAGCAGTAAATCCCGCAAGATTAATACATATTTTTTATTCTGCTTATTACATAAATTAATCAGTGTTTGTAAGTATGGGTGATCATTATCAACAACCAGTAAATCAACTTTTAACTCTTGATATTGTGCTTGGTAGTCAAATCGTTGAATATTATTGGCCGCTACTTGGCAATTTTTAATCAATAAATTAGTGACATTGTTATATACACTGTCGCTATCTATCAGCACGCCAACCTGAATATCTTTTGCCAACTCAACGGCTGTATTGAGCTTTTTCTCAGCTGCAATATGTAATTGCACTTGCGCTGTAAAACAGCTTCCCTGGCCCTTTTCACTGGTGACGCTAATATCACCGCCCATCAATTGTGCCAACTTACGACAAATTGACAAACCAAGCCCTGTACCACCAAAGTGGCGAGTGGTACTGGTGTCCTCTTGGGTAAAGGCCTCAAACAACTTATCGATATTTTTTTCAGCAATGCCGATGCCTGAATCTTCAATAACAAAGCTCATTAATAACTTTTCTTCAGTAAGATACTGACATCCAAGAGTCAAACTGACTTCACCTTGATGGGTAAATTTGAATGCATTATTAAGTAAGTTTATTAATATTTGTTTTAATCGGTGGCTATCTCCTACTAACATACGATCAATAACTTTATCGGTATGCAAAAACACTTCTAAGCCTTTACGCTGGGCTTGTAATGCCATAGAGGTGATCATATCACTGCATACAGTAATCACATCAAAACTGTGATTATCAATATCAAGTTTACCTGCTTCTATTTTTGAAAAATCCAAGATGTCATTAATTAATGTCATTAATGAGTTAGCGCTGCTATTGGCCAGCTCTAGGTATTGCTGTTGCTGTTGCGTTAGTGTGTCTTCTTTGAGCATTTCCAGCATCCCTAATACACCATTCATAGGGGTACGTATTTCATGGGAAATGTTAGCAATAAAATCACTTTTCGATTTACTGGCTGCCAACGCTTGTTCAATCGCACTTTCAAGTTCAGTTGTGCGTTGGCGAACCTTTTGCTCTAACGTACTATTGAGTTTTTCAAGCTCTACTTGAGTCTGTTTAAGTGAATTGATGTTTCGTAAAATCGCTGCAACCTGGTGGCGCTGGGTAAAAATATCAAACACGCTAGTAAGTGTAATTGAGTAAAAGTGTTGTTGATCCTGCGGATCAGTATACACGCCTTCAAATGATGGTTTTGACCCCTGCGCTATGGTTTCATCAATACATGAATTATCACTTTCAGCAAGCGTAAATAATTGCGTGAATTTGGTGTGATCAATAATGATATCAAAGAACTGCAACGCTGTTTTATTGGCATTACTGATAAGCCCATCCTCTTGTACTGTTAAGATTGCATCGAGGGAATTTTCAATAATCTTGTTATTACGCTCCTTCAAGGAGTGAAACTCTAATTTGCGGTTTATATACCTTTGGTATAACCACACTAATAACCACAAAGCAGTGAAAAGTGAAATAATTACCAGCACAAAATGATCACGACGCTTAGCAACGTCTTTTGCCAAAATATCGGTATTAATTGATACCGCAAGTTCAAGGGGCAACATGCTAATGTTATTTTCTAAACTAATACGTTGTTTTAAATAATAATGGCTTGGTAAATCATGAAAAGGTAAAGTCGCTTGGCTGCTCATATCTTGGCTTTGACTAAATACACTTGACCAAGTAATGTCTTGACCAAACTCAAAACCAAATCGCAGTTTAGGATCTGGGTGAAATAAAAACTGCTGCTGATCATTTAACAGATAAACATCAACCCCAGCAGGTGAACTAAAAGTAACACTATTAAATAACTCATCAGCAAAATAATTGGTTACTAATACAGCAAACACTGCTCCTTGTTTATTAAATACCGGCTTAGCAACTCGGTAGGTACTCACGTAGGGGATCTGAATTTGGCCATGCTCTCGATTATAGTTAATCGGTGATATATAGACAGATTCACTATCTAACCTGCTGGCATTAAGCATGTAATCCCGCTGCCCTTTTTGTTGTAATAAGTCTCCCTCTAGGCGAACCAAAGCATCATTGATCCTATCAACACGGACAATTTCTTGACCATTATCAGCAAGGGTAATATATCTGGCTTGTAATAGCTGCGGGTCAGTGCGCATAAAGCCACTAAATATTTCAGCTAAGCGCGTTTGCCATATTGCGATGGGAGTATTTAATAGTGGATCAATAAGGTTATTTGCAGCGGCTCGGCTGATGCCACTGATAGGCGGTGTGGCATTTAAAAAGTTGATTGACGAAACACTGTCTTTTAAATGTCCTTTTAACATCAGTGCTTTTGTATCAAGCTCTTGCTGTAGTGTGGTTTGGGCAACCTGGTAAACATCTTTGCGTACTTTCAGCTCAAATATATATAAAGCAGGTATTGCGAGGATGAAAAAAAACAGCAATGCTAATAAAGAAAGTTTATTACTGCGAAATAAATTAAAAAATGTCAGTGAGTTGCGCATCAAAATTGCCAGTTTGCTTTCAAATACAAACTACATTATAGAGCAATTAAAAAGTTATCTCTGCGCTTTTTATCGATTCTTAGTTTTTCTAAGGAAACTATAGTAATAAAAAATGACGAGCTAGCCCGTCATTTTTATTATTTAACTAAGAGTATTGTAACAACCACGCCCAGCCTACTTCTATATAATTTATTATCTAAATAAGACTTCTTCTTTATTAAACCATTTAACACAAAATGCTAATAGTGCACCGGCAACAATCACGGTCGCTAAAAAGATTAGTCCAAGTAACGTGTAATCAATCGTACCTTTGATAATTTCTTTAATCGCTAAAGCCACATTAGTAACCGGTATAAATGCGGTTTTAGCTGTTAGCTCAACATTCGGTAGTAAAGCAACAATGATAGGAAATATCACCCCCATACTCAGTGGTGTCATGTAATTCTGAGCTTCTTTAAAGCTACGAGCATAAATCGATATTGCTAACGCAAGAGAAGAAAAAATCGCGGCGACGGGTAATAAAATAATAAAAATGAGTGCCAAATCTAATACGCGTAATGAACTAAATGCTGTTTTTATCACATCCAAATCAATGAAAGAAATCGCGATACTGATCCAAACGCCCATACTCAACACGGTTATCGTTGTGGTGGCGATTGACGCTGCAAGTAAAGTAATAAATTTACCTAATACAAGTTGCGTACGGGTGATTGGTGTCAATAGTAACGTTTCTAATGTGCCGCGTTCTTTTTCACCTGCACCTAAATCAATTGCTGGGTATGTTGCTCCCATCAATACTAATGGGATCAGTAAGTAAGGGATAAAGCCGCCTATTTTCTCACCTAAATTTTCTCGTTTATCAGCAGTATCAACTTTTACAACTTTGATTGGATCAATAATTGCACTTTGTTGCTCAACTGAAACACCGTAGCTTAATAGTTTTTCAGCTCTTAGCTTATTACCAAATTCTTCAGCAAGCTCTTTTACTCTGTCGAATAAAAAGTTAATCGCTTTAGCATCGTTATAAACCACTTGCCACTGACTTTGTTTTGCGTCATCAAGGTTTTGTTTGGCATCTGCGGGTAAGAAAATACCCATATCAATGGTGCCGGCTTTAACGGCCTCTGTAAGCTCTGCAACTGTATTAAAGGTGTGATCACCTTTGTATAATTGAAAACTTTTATGATAAAAAACTTTATCTGTGAATGATTGCGCATATTCGCCATTGATAATGGCATAGGTATGAACTTTTTGTTCGGCTTCAAGTGTTGCTTGAGAACTAATAAATGCCATCACCGCAAATAATAATGGAAAGATAGCAACTGGTAATGCGACAATAAAAATGAGTGTTTTTTTATCTCGTAATAGCTCCTTTAATTCCTTTTTAAATACTTCAAACATTATTTTTCTCCGTCAATATATTCATAAACGCTTGATTAAGTTCGTCGCTTTTACCCACTTTTTTAAATTCGTCAAGACTGCCGTCAAAACAACTGATACCTTCGTTGATCACCGCAACGCGGTCACACAGTAGCGCTACTTCATCTAAATGATGGGTTGAAAATATAACAGGAGTCCCTTGCGCTTTAAGCCGTTTTATAAACTCGATCACCGTTTGAGTGGTCATAATGTCTAATCCAGTGGTCGGCTCATCAAGTACCACGACTGCCGGATGGTGCACAACTGCGCGGGCTATATTGGCTTTTTGCTTCATACCCGTTGATAAATTATCAGCACGTTTATCAATAAAGCTATGCATATCGAGTAAATCAAATAACTCTTCACACCGTGCTCTAATCGCGTCTTTACTCATACCGTGTAGTTTTGCAAAATATTCGATATTTTCTTTTACCGTTAAACGGCCATATAAACCGGTACTGCCAGATAGAAAACCAATAGACTTACGACCAAATAGTGGTTTTTTAATGATGTCTTCACCAGCAATAATTATTTGCCCTTCATCGGGTTTTAACGCTGTCGAGAGCATTCTTAGCGTGGTGGTTTTTCCTGCACCATTAGGGCCGAGTAAGCCCAGCACTTCGCCTTTATTACAATGAAAGCTGACATCTCGCACCGAATGAAAATAATCTTTATCTTCACGGGGATCTATTTTATCGACTTTGTTTTTTTTATGGTCTTTAGTTAGCTTAAATTTCTTTTTAAGCCCCGTAACTTCTATCATGTTCGTGTCCTTCGTTTTGGTCTAAAGTAATCCGTATTACTATAAAACTCGGGGTTATTATTATCATACCAGCCTGGTACGCCTAGCAGTGGTAATGGTGAGAGCTGGCTATTGTCCCTTAAACAGTTATCAATGCTAATCATCTCATAAAGGGTTTGATCAATATACTGATACTGCTGGGCTAAATCTTTACAAAATATGTCACTCGGTACTTTTACAAATAATGCTTTACCTGTCAGACCAATATACGGCTTTGTTAGCATTTCATAATTAGCGTGGCCGAACATAAATGGCGCAATGGTTTTACCCCACAACGCTCTTTGCTCAATAAATGCCTGCTGCCATTGATGATTTTTAAGTAACGCAGGCCAAACATCATCACTTACAGCAAGTACAACCCCACATTCATCAAACAAGGTTAAGGCATTGCGGTGTTTTGAGCGTACTTTAGTGCCGTGAAGTGTGATCTCTTCAACATGGCGTTGATTGATCAATGCTTTCGTTTTAGGAAATAAACACCAGATAAGTCCACCAAATAAGTCATGCCAATTTTGTTGTCGCGTTGGTACTTTACCGGTATCAAAAATGATTTGCTCATAATAGCGCTCTTCCTCACTAAAGCAGGCGTCTTCAACAAAGCGAATTGTTTGCTGATTTGCATTTTTAGCATCTAAAAATGATGAAATCCACGCACATTGCGGCCAGTCGGATAAACCGTTTAAAGAAAACAGTGTATTTAAATGGCTAAATGCACCATTTTCTAAACTGGCGCTATGCCATTGTTCGTAAGGGGTAAAACGCTTCATGAGTATCTTTAGCTTTACAATTATTATGGTTGGAGTTTACCGCAAAAACTGGTTCTCTTTAATAGAAGTTCTTATACTGAGCTCACTTAAAACAAAAAAAGAGCGACTATGAAACGTTATTTTTCTCTGACACTCCTTGCAACTGCGGTACTTGCAGGATGTGCAACAACAAGTCTCACCTCTGATGATGTTAGCAAAGGGTATAATTCAATCAATGCCCAACAACTCGCAGAGCATGTCAAAGTGCTTGCCTCCGATGAATTTGGAGGCCGCGCTCCATCTTCAAAAGGTGAAGAACTCACACTAGCTTACCTTACTGAAGAATTTAAAAAACTAGGTTATCAACCAGGTAATGGCGACAGCTTTTTACAAGAAGTTCCGTTGGTGTCTCTTGAAGCAGATCCAAACATGGTGTTAACTATCGGCGGCAAAGATTACCAGTATAAAAAAGACATGGTAATGGGCAGCAGTCGCATTAGCGAACGCCAAAGTATTAAAGACTCTGAACTGGTATTTGTTGGTTATGGTGTTAATGCCCCAGAATATAATTGGAATGATTACGCAGGTTTAGATGTTAAGGGTAAAACTGTGGTGATTTTAGTCAACGACCCTGGTTTTGCCACTAAAGATCCTGCTTTGTTTACCGGTGATGCCATGACTTACTATGGCCGTTGGACTTACAAATACGAAGAAGCCAGCCGTCAAGGTGCTGCTGGGGCTATCATCGTTCATGAAACTGCACCGGCCTCTTACCCTTGGTCTGTGGTTGAAAACTCATGGAGCGGCGAGCAGTTTGGTTTTCAAAAAGAAAACAATAATATGGACAGAGTCGCTGTTGAAGGTTGGGTAACCACAGAGGTTGCTAACGAGCTTTTCACTAAAGCAGGTTTAGATTTTGCCAGTGCGAAAACCAATGCAGCAAAAGGCGCTTATCATGTTGATATGGGCGATTTAACAGCGTCTGTTGCGGTTAAAAACACCATCAAAAAATCAATTTCATATAACTTCATTGCGACTTTACCCGGTAGTGAAAAACCAGATGAGCATATTATATACTCAGCACACTGGGATCACTTAGGTACTGATAAAAACCGTAAAGGCGACCAAATCTACAATGGAGCACATGATAACGCGACAGGCACTGCAGGCTTAATTGAAGTAGCAGAAGCGTTTGCAAGCTTACCAAAGCACCCTAGCCGCTCAATGACTTTCTTGGCAGTGACAGCTGAAGAGCAAGGTTTATTAGGATCTAAGTATTATGCTGCACACCCAGTGATAGCAGCAAATAAGACAGTCGCTAATATTAATATGGATAGCTTGAACTTGTTAGGCAAAGTAAAAGATATCAGCGTGGTTGGTATTGGTAAATCAGAAATGGACTCGCTATTAGCACAGGCAGCTAATGCACAAGGGCGCACTGTCTCGGGCGATCCTAAACCATCTTCAGGCGGGTACTATCGCTCTGATCATTTTGCTTTCGCCAACATGGGTATTCCAGCGATGTATGCGGGTGGTGGCAGTGAAGCACTTGACGAAGATACGGCTAATTATCGTAAACACATGAGCTTAGTGCTACGTGGTTGTTACCATCAACCATGTGACAGATACCGTGATGAATGGGATCTATCGGGAGCTGTACAAGACTTACAACTGTTTTATCAAGTAGGTTTTGATATTTCAGAGCAACCACAATGGCCCAAATGGAATGCGAACTCAGAATTCCAAAGAAAATAACGCAAATGATATTGATTTTCATTTAATTTGAATCTAAAGTGCAACTTAGATAGTTTTTAGGTTGCACTTATGTTTTTACTTTCACTGCCCAAAATTAGTTTTCCAGCGTCCACACATTTTATTACCAGTAATAAACGGCTGCTATTACCGCTATTGTTGTTGTGTTGTTTAGCTTATGCTCCTTTGCGAGCAATGACATTGACGGCAATGAGTGATGCGTTTTTTCAAGTTAGTATATTTGTTGCCGTCACTTTATTTATCTATTACTACGCCATCGATCGGTTGCCTCACTTAGAGCTTGGCTATTTAAGCCAAAAATCACCCTTGTTAGAAATTAGTTTTGCTTCACTACTAGGAGCTTTACCTGGCTGCGGAGGCGCCATCATAGTAGTGACACAATTTACCAAAGGACAAGCGAGCTTTGGCTCTATCGTTGCTGTATTAACAGCGACCATGGGGGATGCTGCATTTTTACTATTAGCAACGAAGCCGCTTGAAGGCTTACTTATTATGATTATTGGCCTAAGCGTTGGTATTATCAGCGGATCCTTAGTCAATGCATTTCATAAGCAAGATTATCTTCGCCCAGCAAAAAATGATTATGCTGATGAGTGCTTAAATCAGCCTAGTAAGGCAATTATAGTCAGTAAATCAATTTGGCAAATTATTATGATGCCCAGTCTTATTGTGGCAATAATGATTGCTTTCAATACTGACTTTTCAGCCTTTGATGCTCTACTTGCTGAATCAATAACCTTATTTGGCGCTATTATGGCGCTATTGGCTGTTACCACTTGGGCGCTGTCGTCTAAAGGTCAAAGCTATCAACAAGTAACTTCAGAAGAAGAGACTATAACGCCCCCTTCAAAGCTATATAAAGTTTTGCAAGACACCCATTTTGTTACGGCATGGGTAGTTGCCTCATTTATGCTATTTGAGTTATTAGTAACATTTGCCGGTGTGGATTTAAAAGCCTGGTTTACTCACTATGCATACTTAGCGCCTTTAATTGCCGTTTTGATTGGTTTTTTACCTGGCTGTGGACCACAAATAGTGGTAACTACATTGTATATTCAAGGCATCATTCCCTTTAGTGCCTTAGCTGCGAATGCAATATCAAATGACGGCGATGCCCTTTTCCCTGCAATCGCAATGGCACCACGTGCCGCATTTGTGGCAACAATATATTCGGCAATTCCCGCTTTACTCGTTGGCTATGGCTTATATTTCTTTGGGGTGTAAGTCACTGACATAAAAAAGCTCAGCGACTGCTGAGCTTTGATAAAATGAATAATTAAGAGCTACGCTTAACTCATTGCCATCATCATTTTGGCTGGGTTTTCTAAATACGATTTCCACAAGTTATTGAATCGCGCTATCGTGGCCCCATCAATCACTCGGTGATCGCCTGACCAACTAACTTGCATAATTGCAGCAGACACCACTTGCCCTTTGGCATCAAAACGCGGTAGATGTTGTAATTTACCCAATGCCACAATCGCCACTTCTGGCTTGTTGATAATTGGCGTCGCAACTGTTCCGCCAATCGCACCAATATTAGAAATGCTAATTGTGCCGCCTTTGAGATCGTCAGGGCTAACACGTCCTTCACGGGCAGCATCCGTCAATCGCGTTACTTCATTGGCTACATCAACAATACTCTTTGTTTGACATTGTTTGATATTTGGCACTAACAAACCAATTTTAGAGTCAACTGCCATACCGATATTGTGATCATCAAAGTAGCTAAGCTCAGTGCATTCATCATTTATTTTCGAGTTTAATACCGGAAATTCTTTCATAGCCAGCGATAAGGCCTTGATGAAAAATGGCATCATTGTCAATTTAACGCCTTGTTGCTTATATTGCTCTTTTAAATCACTGCGCAAAGCAATCAAAGTTGTTAAATCAATCTCATCACAAAATGTAAAATGTGGGATAGTCGTTACCGAAGCAACCATTTGTTTAGCCATTGCTGCTTTGATGCCTTTAATTGGCTCAATGCGCATGCCGCCAGTGTCGCTAGCTGTGGTTTTCGTAACGTCAGGCTTCGTTTGCAGTGGTGATGTATCAATACTATTTGGCACTTCCCCTTTCACAAACTGTTCAATGTCCTCTTTGTAAATACGGCCATTCTTACCACTGCCTGGGACTGTGGTTAGATCAACATCAAGTTCACGTGCTTTGCGTCTTACTGCCGGTGATGCGACCGCCTTTTTATTAATTACAGGGGCTGTCACTGACTTTTCAACTACTGCTGTTTTTTGCTCTACCGCTTTGGTTTGTGCTTTCACTAATGCATCATTGATATCGACAACGTTTGCTTGAGTGCCTGCAATCGACATTTGAAAAAGTGGACTGTGTACTTGTGCAACATCCCCTTTAGCATAATAAAGTTTTACCACTGTGCCGGTATATTTAGCTGGAATTTGTACCAGTGCTTTATCTGTCATTACATCACAAACGGCTTGGTCTTCTTCTATCAAATCGCCTTCGCTGACTAACCACTCAACAATTTCACACTCAACAATTCCTTCACCAATATCGGGAAGGATAAAATCCTCAACGACTTCAGCGTGAGTATTTGTTTGCGTGTGTTCTATCGCGCTGGTTGTTTCTGGTTGAGTATGATCGGCTGTAGTCTCACCAGCTACATCCATTGCAAACAGCGGGGCATGCACTAAAGCAATATCCCCTTTAGCATAATAGAGCTTACTGATCACACCATCATGAACCGCAGGAATTTGCACCAGTGCTTTGTCTGTCATTACATCACAAATCGGTTGATCTTCAGCTACGGTGTCGCCTTCGGCTACTAACCATTCAACAACTTCACATTCAACGATACCTTCACCGATATCCGGTAAAATAAAATCTTTTGCCATGATGACTCCTAAAATTCGACCGATTGCTTGATTGCTGCGAGCACTTTCAACGCATCAGGTACATATTCTTTTTCAAGCGCTAATGGATACGGAGTATCTAAGCCGCAAACACGTAAGATAGGTGATTCTAAATGCAAAAAACATTCTTGTTGGATTGTCGCCGCAATTTCTGCACCAAAACCATTAGTGATTGGTGCTTCATGGCTAACAATAAGTCGCCCTGTTTTTGTCACTGAGTTAACAATCGTTTCCATATCCCATGGTAAAATACTGCGTAGATCAATCACTTCACAACTAATACCTTGCTCACTTGCACGTTTTGCAGCATCTTCGATGATTTCCATCTGTGCGCCCCAAGCAAGTAGTGTTACATCCGTACCTTCACTAACTATTTCAGCTTTACCCAGTTCAATGCTGTAATCTTGTTCAGGAACTTCACCCGTTGATGCACGATATAAACGTTTAGGCTCAAAGAAAATAACTGGATTATCATCTTTAATTGCAGCACGTAATAAGCCCTTTGCTTGGTAAGGGTTGCGAGGGACAACAATCTTAAGTCCCGGGGTATGTGCAAAATAAGCTTCAGGTGATTGCGAATGATATAAACCACCGGCAATACCACCACCGTAAGGAGTACGGATAGTCAGGTTGCCAACATTAAACTCGTTACCGCTACGATAACGAAATTTAGCAGACTCATTTACTATTTGGTCAAAGGCTGGAAATATATAATCGGCAAATTGAATTTCAGCAAGTGCTGGTGCGCCAAACGCTGCTAAGCCATTAGCAAAACCCATGATCCCTTGTTCGGTTAATGGTGTATTAAATACACGGTGCTGACCATATTTCTCTTGTAGTCCAGACGTTGCGCGAAATACGCCGCCAAAATAGCCAACATCTTCACCAAAAATACACGCTTGCGGATGTTCAGCCATGGTTATATCAAGGGCTGAATTAATCGCATGTAACATATTCATTTTAGCCATTACTTAATTCTCCCTGCAGTCACTGGGTAAGCATCGGGGTGTTGCTTGATATGCGTTTTCAATTGCTCGTATTGACGTTGCAAAGAAGGGATCGGTGTATCATATACATCCGACACCAACTCTTCTAAGGCCGGTTTTGCAATCACTTCAGCGCGTTTTAATGCGGCTAGGATATCATCACGAATTTGCTCTTTGGCTTTATTGTCTTCTTCTTCATTAAGCCAGTTTTGCTTAATTAACCATTTGCGAAAACGTTCGATTGGACAAGATTGATAATTTGCTTCTTCGTCTTTTGAACGATAGCCACTAGGATCATCTGATGTAGAATGCGCGCCAAGGCGATATGCAATCGATTCAATTAAAATCGGCTCACCTGTTTTAGTGGCAAGTTCACGGGCTTTTTTAGTTGCGGCATAAACAGCAAGTGCATCAGCACCATCAACACGAATCGTTTTAATACCATAACCTACGCCACGAGAAGCGATGCCGTCGCCCTTAAATTGCTCATCCGCAGGGGTTGAAATCGCATAACCGTTATTGCGAGCAAAAAATATAACCGGTGACTTATGCACTGCGGCCATATTTAAACCAGCATGGAAGTCTCCTTCTGAAGCAGCCCCTTCGCCAAAGTAACAGATAGTTATGTTATCTATCGTTGAGCTTAGCTCACCTGATTTTGCATCTATGTGTTTAATTTTTTGGCCGTACGCGTAACCTGTTGCTTGCGGTATTTGAGTGCCTAGCGGCGATGAGATAGTCATGTAATTAAGTGCACTTGAACCGTAGTGAATTGGCATTTGGCGACCTTTACCTAAATCCAACTCATTTGAAAACATTTGATTCATAAACTGATCAAGTGTGAAGCCACGGTAATGAAGTGCAGCCTGCTCACGGTATTGCGCCATGATCATATCGTCTTGATCAAGTGCCGCAGCAGACGCTGTCACTGCCGCCTCTTCGCCTAAACATTGCATGTAAAAGCTTACCCGGCCTTGGCGTTGAGCAGCTTGCATACGCTCATCAAGTGCACGAATAAAACGCATTGTTTCATACAAGCGCAGCGCAGTACTTTCATCAATATCGGGGGCTGTTGCACCGTCGTGGATATCGCCATCCTCGTTTAAAATACTCAAGGTCGGAATATTTAAGGCATGACCGTCAATAAATGAGAGAGCATGACTAATATTCAGCGATACGTTATTTGGATTGCTCATAACCTACCTTCTTTTGTTGTCGTAAACAGTACAAGTCAGTTGTTATTATTGGCTGTGCTCTGCAGGATAAACTTTGCAGAAACTGTACTGTATTTAAATTAAAGCTGCTAACACTTTACGTTAACGTAAAGTGTTATTCAACTAATCATAGACGAAACAAAGTTAATTGGCGACAGTGGCATTGGAAAGTTAACTATACAAGAGCATAAAGTATATACAATCATATAGTTAACGATTTGAGCTGACCTGCAAAGCAACAAATTAAATAATATTATCAGTCAGTTGTAATGGTATTACCGTTAATAATGCACGTTGTCCAAGGGCAACATCGGCATTAGGAAATATAATTGCTTCGCCTTCAACATCTGCGTAATAACAGGTCTGACCATCCGTTGCGAGTAAATCACCTTTGCTAAACCCGGTAAAATTCTCGGCATCATCCGAAAAAGGAAACGAAAAATCGTGTTCAGTGCGATTGATTGATCGGTGCACAGCAAATAACTCAAAGTCACTTGCATCAAATTCTTTATATATCACTTCTTTTTGGCTAATTAATGCGATTAGGGTCGCTTTGGTTTTCGCAAAACGACTCATATCATTTTCACCAAACGGTTTTACTTGACCAAGTTCAACGGTAAATGAATCTGCACCATGAACAAAAGAAGAATAGTAACTAAAAGTGGTGGCTGGTGATTTCATCATTAGCACCGTATTTACTCCACAGCTTAATAAAAACTGTAGTTGCGACTTTTTCCACGGTTTACCATGCAAAAATGGATATACAGCAAATTTATCATTTTTTGAACCACGAATAGCAGTGTGTAAATCGTAATGACAGCGCTCTCGCTGCTGACCGCCGCGTTGATAAAAGTCACTAACATATTGTTCAAGCTTGGCCGCTCGTGTGCGCTCATTATTCATCTTTACACCTTCGACAGTGTGATGACCATTAAATAAACGGTTTAGATTTTCTTCAACAAAACGCTTGTCAATATTAATTGATTGCGGGTTACCAAAAATAAACAGTACACGCTGTGCTAGTTGTAAATCGCCTAAGATAATACGCTTAATTAATTCATCGCAAATTTCAATAGGTGCTGTTTCATTACCATGGATCGCACTTGAAAGTACCACATCGATTGTAGTAGCGCATTTTGGTTGAAACTCTATAACGCCGGTGTCATGAATAGTTACAGTGGTACCATTACTTAAAGTAAAAGCACTCGGTGCTAAGTGCCATTCATTATTACGGCTGAGAGTTAAAAAATCGCCTTGCTGTTGTAATTCGTTTAAATACTCTGAGTTGGCTGTCATAATCCAAATGCCTTCATATTATTATGCAAATGAGAAACAAAAACGGCTGAATAAATCAGCCGTTATAAAATAGTCTAAGCGTTATTAACTAATCACTGAATCAACCAACTTCTTGGCTTCTTTTTCTAATAGCGCTAAATGTTCTTCACCTTTGAATGATTCAAGGTAAATTTTATAAATGTCTTCAGTACCTGATGGACGCGCTGCAAACCAGCCGTTTTCAGTAACTACTTTTAAACCACCAATTGCGGCATTATTTCCAGGCGCATGAGTTAGCTTTTGTAAAATAGGCTCGCCCGCAAGTGTATCTGCCGTAACATCTTTCGCACTTAGCCCTTTAAGTCGCTCTTTTTGGGCAGAACTTGCAGGCGCATCTATACGTTTGTATATAGGCGCACCAAATTCGAGCTCAAGCTCTTTATAAAGTGCTGATGGGGTTTTTCCTGTTACAGCTAAAATTTCCGCGGCTAATAATCCCATGATGAAACCGTCTTTGTCGGTATTCCATACTGTACCGTCAAAACGAAGGAATGATGCCCCGGCACTTTCTTCACCGCCAAACGCGAGTGTTCCAGTACTTAGCCCTTCGACAAACCATTTAAAACCAACAGGTACTTCTCGTACTTGACGATTATTACGGGCAACTACTCGGTCAATCATCGCACTTGAAACAAGTGTCTTGCCAATTTCAACGCCTTTGGACCAATCACGATGATTTAATAAGTAATCAATGGCAACCGCTAAAAAGTGATTAGGATTCATTAAGCCGTCAGGAGTTACAATACCATGGCGATCATAGTCAGGATCATTGCCAATGCTTATATCAAAATCATCTTTAAGGGCGATTAAGTTTGCCATCGCATAAGGTGATGAGCAATCCATACGAATTTTGCCATCTTTATCAAGTGGCATAAATGCAAAGCGCGGATCGACACTTTCATTGACGATTGTTAAATCTAAAGCAAATTTTTCGGCGATAATAGGCCAAAAGTTGATCCCTGAACCACCGAGCGGATCAATACCCACTTTAATATTTGCTTTTGCAATCGCTTTTACATCAACAACATTAATCAGATCTTCAATATAAGGAGTCATTAAATCTTGGTATTTAATAAAACCTGAACGGGCTGCTTTTGCAAATGGGAATAGCTCAACTTCAACTAAATCTTCTAGTAGTAGTTGATTTGCTCTGTCTTCTATCCACTTAGTAACGTCAGTATCTGCCGGGCCACCATTAGGTGGGTTATATTTAAAACCGCCGTCTTCTGGAGGATTATGTGAAGGTGTAACAACAATACCGTCAGCTAATTCATGAGGATGTAATTTGTTATGACACACGACCGCGTGGCTAATCACCGGTGTAGGTGTAAAATCGTCGTTTTCTTGCGTGATCACTTGTACTTCGTTAGCAACAAGCACTTCAATCGCTGAATTGTAAGCCGCCTCACTTAACGCGTGCGTATCCTTACCTAAGAATAGCGGTCCAAAAATATTATTTTGTTTTCGGTAATCACAAATTGCTTGAGTAATGGCGAGAATGTGAGATTCATTGAATTTCACATCATATGAACAACCTCGGTGCCCTGAAGTACCAAAAGCAACACAATGTTCAGGGTTTTGCTCTAGATCGGGTTCATTTAAATAATAAGCAGACACTAATTTTGGTACATTTACTAAATCTGATTGTGTTGCAGGTTTCCCTGCACCGGAATGAATCGCCATTACATTTCCTTTATAAGTAGTCTCGAATTTTTTCAGCTTGTTCAGCACTATAGCCTAAGCCAAGTGCCACTTCGTGTAGCATCATTTTCTTACGGGTAGTATTTGAGTTGGTCATTACCCAGTATTCACTGTCGGTAATGTTTTTTGGATTCATACTGCTGCCACTGTTTACTAACGCTTCTTTGCTGGTTGCGAAGTAAACGCGATCACGCCCTTGCACATCCAATACCGCTGAAAAATCAGTTTTATGAGTTCTATGTAAAGCAGATAAAATAAACAAAAAGCGCCCTACTACGCCTTTTTGCATCGCCAACTCTTCTTTATTGAGTATATTAAAAACACTGGCATGCGCTTGTGTCAATGGTGTGACAGCGGCTGACTTTTTATTCTCGGTCGATGAGGTGTGTTCAGTTGTTTGAGTCGTCTTTGCAACCTCATGCGTGACGGGCTGTTCTGGTTTTTCTTGCGCGGCTAAATCATTTTCGCCGTGAATATTTAATAAACGACGTAAAATAGTTGAGGCGCTTTCGCCTATACTTTGAGTGTTACTTGCAATGTATTGATATAACTCGTCGTCTATGTCAATTTTTTTCATGTTATTCCTGTCGTTACGGGTCACATTTTTTTCATCCATGCTGATTATACCCAAACCTGATTTAATTCTCTATGTTTTGCAATTTGTTATTTCACTAGGCAAACTAGGCACACTTTTATGAAATTGTTTTTGGAAACTGTGATGCTGTTAAATTACAAACAAACTGGCCAAGGGCCGCATGTAATTTTGATCCATGGATTGTTTGGTTCACTGGAAAATTTAAATGTTATAGCCAATGCATTGGCAGAAAATTTTACAGTAACGAATCTTGATTTACGTAACCATGGCCGTTCACCACACAGTGATATTATGGATTACTCGGCAATGGCTGACGACGTACTCGCCTTAATGGACCATTTAAGTATTGATAAAGCCCATTTAGTCGGTCATTCTATGGGCGGGAAAGTTGCTATGCAAATAGCACATATTAATCCAAGCTCAGTAAATAAGCTCGTAGTATTAGATATCGCTCCTGTTGCATATCAAAGTCGTCATGATGATATCATTGCGGCATTAAAGCTGGTAAAAAGCCATGCTATTAATGACCGCAAAGAAGCGGATAAATTAATGACGCAGCTAATACCTGAATTAGGTGTTCGCCAGTTTTTGCTAAAAAGCTATGCGAAAAACGAACTTGGTGAACTGCAGTGGCGCTTTAATTTGACTACCCTAAGTGAAAAATATCGCAATATTTTAGCAAATATTAAAGCAAATGATTCTTGTTTATGCGATACTTTATTTATCAAAGGGAACGATTCTGATTATATATTGCCTGAATATCGTGAAGCTATTATGGCTCAATTTAGCAACGCAAAAGCAAAAATTATTCATGGCGCAGGTCATTGGTTGCATGCCCAAAAACCAATGGCGGTTAATAAGTCTATCAATGATTTTTTAATGGCTTAATAAAGCAAAATTTAATCTCGTATTTTTGACTTAGCGCACTAAATTATTACAATTTTATATGCTATAGTACGCGCCGTTTAATTTAAAGGTTATACGTTGATGGTCAGTCAGTTAATTAACGAATTTGATACCCTTGGGTTGTACTTTGGCTTAGCCGGTGTGTTCTTTTTTATCGGTATGGCTATCCAAGACGTACTAAAAAAAGGTAATGTGCCTAAATTTGGCCGTTATGTAGTATGGCTTGTGCTATTTTTAGGGTGTTCTGGTTTTATCGCTAAAGGACTTATTCAAGTTTTTTGGCAAGGTGCGGGTGTGGGTTAACCATGGCTAAGTCTGAAACAGATAGAACAACGCTCGATTTATTTGAATACGAAAAACGCCCCGGCAGACCAAAAACGAATCCCCTACCAAGGGAGGTTCAGTTAAAGGTAAATAAACGTAATCAAATAAAAAGAGATAAAGCACGTGGTTTAAAGCGTGTCGAATTTAAAGTTTCATCGCAGTTATATCAAGCGTTAAGCGATATGGCCGATGCACAAAATATTAGCCGCAGTGCGCTGATTGAAACTATTTTACAAGAAAGATTGGCTATTGATAGATAAAAGGTTTTAAATCCATGGCAAGTGTAGGTATTTTTTTCGGAAGTGACACAGGTAACACAGAACACGTAGCTAAAATGATCCAAAAAGAATTGGGTAAAAAGTTAGTGGCTGTGCATGATATTGCTAAAAGTTCAAAAGAACAGATCGCAGAATTTGATTTAATCTTATTTGGCATTCCTACTTGGTATTATGGTGAAGCACAATGTGATTGGGATGACTTTTTCCCTGAATTAGAAGAAGTTGATTTTGAAGGCAAGCTTGTGGCTATTTTTGGCTGTGGCGATCAAGAAGACTACGCTGAATACTTCCTTGATGCGATGGGTATGATCAATGACATCGTTACTGAGCGTGGCGCTATTGTTGTGGGTCATTGGCCAACACAAGGGTATGATTTTGAAGCCTCGAAAGGCATGGCTGATGACAACCATTTTGTTGGTTTAGGCATTGATGAAGACCGTCAACCAGAGCTTACTGAACAACGTGTAAAAGCATGGTCAGCACAAGTTTATGAAGAAATGTGTTTAAGTGAACTTGCTGATTAAATGCACTTTATTGCTAGTAATCGTATAAAATAATGACGTTCGTTTTCCTATTACACATTTTATAAGTATTTCTAGCAATTGATCTTTGCACTTAATGACTAGGCACGTTATTCTTATCGTTGCTAATGTGTCGTGTACATCTTTGTAAGGTGTCTAGTATAACCAAATATAATTGAGACAGATTTAATGACTGATCATAACTTGGAATTAAAAAAAGCCGGCTTAAAAGTAACTTTGCCGCGTATTAAAATTTTAGAGATTTTACAATCTCCAGATAACCAACACATCAGCGCTGAAGATGTTTACAAAATTCTTTTGGACCTAGGTGAAGAAATTGGCCTTGCTACTGTGTACCGCGTACTTAACCAATTTGATGATGCGGGTATTGTTAGCCGTCACCATTTTGAAGGCGGTAAGTCTGTATTTGAACTCTCTGGTAGCACACACCATGATCACCTAGTATGTTTAAAATGTGGTAAAGTTGTTGAATTTGAAGATGAAATGATTGAACGTCGTCAACTTGAAATTTCAGAAGAAAATGGTATTAAATTAACCAACCACTCTCTTTATCTGTATGGCGAGTGTACTGACACTGCAGCATGTAAAGCATTTGCTGATAGCCAATAATTTATTAGCTGAATAAAAAAAACCTGCAAATTGCAGGTTTTTTTATGTCTGTTACTTTTATCCCCTCGCCTTTGAGCGAAGGGATAAAAAACTACTGCTGTGTTTTAGTCCAAGAATCACGTAAACCAACTGTTTGGTTAAATACAATGTTCTCTGACTTAGTATCACGGCTGAAGTACCCTGTACGTTCAAATTGAAAACCTTGTGCAGGCTCTGCATTAGCAAGTGATGGCTCAAGTTTTGCATTTGCTAAAACCACTAATGAATCAGGATTTAAAGTTGTTGCAAAGTCTTCAGCTGCTGCAGGATTTGGTACGCTGAATAACCGATCATATAAACGAACTTCTGCGGTGATTGACTCACTGGCTGACACCCAGTGGATAACGCCCTTCACTTTACGTCCATCAGTTGGATTTTTGCCCAGCGTTTGTGGATCATAGCTACAGAAAATCGTGGTTATTTCGCCATTTTCGTCTTTTTCAACACGCTCTGCTTTAATAACATAAGCACCACGTAAACGAACTTCTTTATCAAGTACTAAGCGCTTGAATTTGTTATTTGCTTCTTCTTTGAAGTCTTCACGTTCAATATAAATTTCACGGGTGAACGGAACATCACGACGACCCATACTTTCATCATTTGGATGATTTGCAATTGATAAGGTTTCAACGGTATCAACAGCATAGTTTTCAATGATGATTTTAACCGGATCGAGAACGGCCATGGCACGTGGAGCATGTTCGTTTAAGTCTTCACGGATACAGGCTTCAAGCATGCCCATTTCAACCATGTTTTCTTGTTTGGTTACGCCAATACGTAAGCAAAATTCACGAATTGATGCTGGTGTATAACCACGACGGCGAAGACCTGCAATGGTAGGCATACGCGGATCATCCCACCCTTCAACATACTCATTGACCACTAAATCATTTAGCTTACGCTTTGACATTATAGTGTATTCAAGGTTTAACCTTGAAAACTCAATTTGTTGTGGATGACATTCAAGACTGATGTTATCTAACACCCAATCATATAAACGGCGGTTATCTTGAAATTCAAGTGTACACAATGAATGGGTAATGCCCTCTAGCGCATCTGAGATACAGTGCGTAAAGTCATACATTGGGTAAATGCACCATTTATCACCGGTCTGATGATGGTGTGCAAATCGAACACGATAAATAATAGGATCACGCAGCACCATAAATGAGCTGGCCATATCGATTTTTGCACGTAGTACACACTCGCCTTCTTTAAATTCACCAGCACGCATTTTTTCAAATAGTGCTAGGTTTTCTGAAGGACTAGTATCACGGGTTGGACTATTTTTACCAGGCTCTTTTAACGTGCCGCGATATTCACGCGCTTGATCAGCTGTTAAAAAGCAAACATAGGCTAAGCCTTTATTGATAAGCTCTACAGCATAGTCATACAAAGTATCAAAATAATTTGACGAATACTTTATTTCACCATCCCAGTTAAAACCTAACCACTGAACATCTTCTTTGATTGAATTAACGTAGTTAATATCTTCTTTTTCAGGGTTAGTATCATCAAAACGTAAATTACATTGACCACTGTAGTCTTGCGCTATACCAAAATTTAAACAAATTGATTTAGCATGACCAATATGTAAAAAACCATTTGGCTCTGGTGGAAAACGAGTATGTGTAGACGCATGTTTACCTGATGCTAAATCTTCATCAATACGGGTTCTTATAAAGTTACTTGGGCGATTCTCAATTTCCGCCATAGGAATACAATCCTCACAATAGTGCATGGTGACAAAACTACTGCATTATACCCAAACCACCCCAAGATGCGAGTTTCAGTTGGAATTAAAAGCGATTTAGGCAAGGCATTGATTGCAAATAATAGTGGTTCTATTGGTAAAATCAATAACGCAGTATAAATCGCTTTTAAACCAACCCGTTGGGCGTTTCGCAGGCATTTACTCTCATCGTTGTTACTTCTTAAAAGGGACTATCATTGTTGCAAAGTAACGCCTTGATATTAAGCCCCTGTGAAACGCTGAATTCTGCATATTGAGGTGGTTTGGGTATATTATAAAAACAAACCTTAACATACAGTAATAGATGCGGGTTTATTACATACTGTGTACTTAGCGGAAAATACTAGCTGAAGAACCACGTCTGGGTTGTTATTTAACCTCTTAATGGCGATAAATTGTTCTAGCGCAATAAAACAGTCATTCAACCAAGCTACAGTGGCGTCATTAAAGTAATTCTTTTAAGGAGAAAATAATGGCTTCACTTTCACAGCATCGCGTTTATATCCCAACTACTGCACGCGCAAACCAATATATCTTAGCGGAGTTCGTACCCAGTGCCGATTTATACGCACGTTTTAGCAATATACAGCAATGTTATGAACGTTTAGCACGACAGCTATTCTCCTCATGTGATGAATACGAGCTACACAATGTACATTTGATAGCAAACGATAAGCTTCCCGTTGTTAGGTTTCATGAAGAGTCGTATTGTTTACAAACAGAAAAGCAAATTTTATTCTTTTATAACCCGCGTTACCATGAAGCGCATAAATGCATTTACGACAGCAGCAAACCCAGTAAAAAAATTCGCTTGCTCTTCCTTGCTACTGGTGAAGACTTGCGTGCGAATGCTGCTATATTCCATACCCGTGTTAAAAAAGTACTCGAATACCTACAAAGCACATTATTGATCGATGAAACAGCAATAAAAGTGCGTGATCATCAGCATTTAACCTATGACTTGTTCGCCAAAGCGAAAGGATGTAAAGAAAGCTACGGTTATAAACTTAGAGGACTCTACCCTCGCTACCAAAGCCGCCATTGTACACTCCCCGCAGAACATAATGAGATGACTTATACGACATTTGCGATCCCAATAACACGTACCATTAAAACTCAGTTTCATCATTTACTTAATAAGCCAACATTCACAGAGTTTTACCAGTATTTTTATGACGCATTTATTCAGCAATGCGCCGCCAAAAATTTACATTTAGCGGCGATGATAGCAAATGGTACGATGCCAATAATTAGAAACAGTAAGACTGATAACAACGATGGCAATCATGAATTGCAAAAGCTGAGCTTTTCAACCGACGATCAAAAAACGCAATACAGTCATTATTGGCATGATGAAAAACTAGTAGATTCACTGCATTTTGTTATTGTTGCCAGTGAAAAAGACGAACAAGGAATTGGCCACGGTCGGTTTATGAATCAAGTTGAAAGTGTGATCCGTACACTCATCGAACCATTATCTATTAATAAAGAGCGCCAAGATATCACTGTGCGATTTTTTCAACATATCAATCATTATCTATAATAGCGAGCTTGTCGATAATGACCCCCTTAAGCTAAGTTCAGGTTAACTACAAACCTTATCCCTGCCAGTATTTTTAGCATGGTAAAGGTTTGTGTCAGCAACTTTTAATAATGTATTAAGGGCTAATCCTGGCTGCATTTGTGCGACCCCAGCACTGCTTGTTAAAGTGATTTTTTTATCGGTCAAGCTTAACGATTTTAAACAAATGCATAAGTTACCGATAAAATCATGCCCTTGTGCAAGTGTTAAGTTTGGCATTACCACAATAAACTCTTCACCACCAAAGCGAGCAAATTGATACTCAGTATCAGCTAACTGCTCAGTAAGTAACGCGCTAAAAGCAATTAGGGCTTGATCACCGATATCATGACCATATTGATCATTTACTTGTTTAAAATGATCAATATCTAAAATTGAAACTGAAAAGTTTTGTTGCTTCCCGATAAGTTGCGATGCAATAAAATCGAGAATATAACGACGGTTATGAGCTCCAGTGAGTGGATCTGTATTTGCTCTGCGTTGGCTTCGTAAATATGCTTTGCGTTGATTTAATGCGAAAATTGTAATGCTTAATATCGCTAATATACCAATAACAGAATAGGCTGCTTGTAACTGTCCTTCTTTAGCTAACTTATCTAAAGTAATTTGTTGGTATTTTAATTTCTCTTCAGCCAACTGCAATTTGATATCTTGTTGAGTAGATTCAAATCGTGAGCGTGCTTCTTGCTCGAGTTTCTGCTGCGTTGTTTCTTTTGCTTGCTCTGTAAGCTTAATCAATAACTTCAGTGCATTAGTAGCCTCTGCAAAACGACCTAATTGTTCTAGGCTTTGCGCCTTTAAGCTAAGTGTATTACGGCTGTAACGGTTATTAAGCGGCCTATCGTAATCAGTCAACAATAACTCTGATGCTTGAATATATTCAAGTGCTTGCTCTGGTTGCTGTAATGCTAAGAAAGTTTTAGCAAATCCATTATTTAACGCAATTATATGCGCTGGATTTACAATCACTTTATTGACATAACTTTTAGCCAAGTATAGTAGTTGCAACGCTTGCGAATATTTTTTTTGCTTCAGAGCGACATTTGCCTTACCAGCTGGTGCCAAAAAAAGATAGCGCGGTGCTTTTACCATTGCTGATAACATTATCATTTCTTCATAACAAGCCGCCGCTGAATCAAGTTTTTCAGCGCGCTCATATGTCATGCATAAGATATAGATAACAGGCAAACCATTGACAACATCGCCGTTTTTGCTGGCGATATCGCGCGCCAAAACTGCATATTGCTCACCTTTCTCAAATAGTGACATGGTCGAATAATATGCCGCTAAACTATCATAAACATAAAGCATGGTAGTTGATGACATATTCGTAGTTTTCGCTTCAATGTAGGCATTTTCGATAATTTCTATTGCTTTAGGGTATTCCTCTTGCCAGAGCAACAGAGCTCCTTCAATAGACTCAGCTTGTACCAACATCTCTAAATCGTTTGCTTGAGTAAAGGCATTTTGTGCTAAGCGGATTTGTTTAATACTTTCAGGTAACAGCCCTTCTTCTAAAGAAAAAACACTCCGATACATTAACCAATAACCTTGGATCCAATCATCGTCTTTAGGCAGTTGTTGTTGGGCAAGTTCAAAGTAACTTTGTGAACGTGCGATATCACCTTTAAATAAATACAGCCGCGCTAACAAAGTATTATTATAAGCGTGTTCAGTGGTAGAAATACCCTGAGCTGCTTGTGTAAGAACTAATTCTTCGATCAACTGATTTGGTTCAGCTAATGCGCGTTGTTCGGTTACTAAAAATGCGGTACGAAATGAAGTAGATGAAAATAAATTGAAAGAGCAACAAAAGCATACAAGGTAGACTGTAAAATAAATTATTCGCATTACTGCTAGATCTTCCAATGATAAAAAGCAATCGCACATTATAACGGCAGTTTTGATTATTACCAGTAGATTTTATTGAAACAAGCTATTGATTTTTATTATTAAATAAACAGCTAAAGATTCTGAAATTTATTATTATCTAGACATAATACTTATAAATAATGGCAATAAAAAAGGCTCACTAAGTGAGCCTTTTTTCAAAACATAGCAGGTTATTACCAGCCAGTTTTTTCTTTAAGTGCTTTACCGATATCAGCAAGTGAACGTACAGTTTTTACGCCCGCAGCTTCTAATGCAGCAAACTTCTCATCAGCAGTACCTTTACCGCCAGCGATGATTGCGCCAGCATGACCCATACGCTTACCTTCTGGTGCAGTAACACCAGCAATGTAAGAAACAACAGGCTTAGTAACGTTAGCTTTGATGTACTCTGCAGCTTCTTCTTCTGCAGTACCACCGATTTCACCGATCATTACGATCGCTTCAGTTTGTGGATCTTTTTCGAACATTTCTAAAACGTCGATAAAGTTAGTACCAGGAATTGGGTCGCCACCAATACCAACACAGGTAGACTGACCGAAACCTGCATCTGTAGTTTGTTTAACAGCTTCGTACGTTAAAGTACCAGAGCGAGAAACAATACCTACTTTACCAGGTTTGTGGATGTGACCAGGCATGATACCAATCTTAGTCTCACCAGGAGTGATAACACCTGGACAGTTAGGACCGATCATACGAGTACCTGTTTGATCTAGTTTAACTTTAACGTCAACCATATCAAGTGTAGGGATACCTTCAGTGATACAAACGATTAGCTCGATGCCCGCATCGATTGCTTCTAAGATAGCATCTTTACAAAAAGGTGCTGGTACATAGATAACTGATGCAGTTGCGCCAGTTGCTTCTACAGCATCACGTACAGTGTTAAATACTGGAAGACCAAGGTGCGTTTGACCGCCTTTACCTGGGCTTACACCACCAACCATTTGTGTACCGTACTCAAGCGCTTGCTCAGAGTGGAAAGTACCTTGGCCACCGGTGAAACCTTGACAGATAACTTTTGTATCTTTATTGATTAATACAGACATTATTTGCCCTCCGCAGCAGCAACAACTTTTTCAGCCGCGTCTGTTAGTGATTCAGCAGCAATGATATCTAGACCAGAGTTCTTAAGAACTTCACGACCTAGCTCAGCGTTAGTACCTTCTAAACGTACAACTACTGGTACGTTTACGCCAACTTCTTTAACTGCACCAATGATGCCTTCAGCGATCATGTCACAACGAACGATACCACCGAAGATGTTAACTAAAACGGCTTTAACGTTGTCATCAGAAAGAATGATTTTGAATGCTTCTGATACACGTTCTTTAGTCGCGCCGCCGCCAACATCTAGGAAGTTTGCAGGCTTGCCACCGTGTAGGTTTACGATGTCCATAGTACCCATTGCTAGGCCTGCACCGTTAACCATACAACCAACGTTACCGTCTAATGCAACGTAGTTAAGTTCAAAACTTGCTGCATGAGCTTCACGTGCATCTTCTTGTGATGGATCGTGGAAATCACGCATTTTAGGTTGACGGTAAAGTGCATTACCATCGATACCGATTTTGCCATCAAGACAGTGAAGGTTACCTTCATCAGTGATAACAAGCGGGTTGATTTCAAGTAGTGCGAAATCGAAATCAGTAAACATTTTACCAAGACCCATAAAGATCTGTACGAACTGTTTCATTTGTACTGGGTTAAGACCCAATTTAAAACCTAGTTCACGTGCTTGGTAAGCTTGAGGACCTACTAATGGGTCGATCTCTGCTTTGTGGATAAGCTCTGGTGTTTCTTCAGCAACAGTTTCAATTTCAACACCGCCTTCAGTAGACGCCATGAAAACAACTTTGCGAGATGCACGGTCAACAACTGCACCTAAGTACAATTCGTTGGCGATATCAGTACAGCTTTCTACTAAAATTTTAGCAACTGGCTGACCATTCTCGTCTGTTTGGTAAGTAACTAGGTTTTTACCTAACCAGTTAGCTGCAAACGCTTTAACTTCGTCGATAGTTTTAACTAGCTTTACACCGCCAGCTTTACCACGTCCACCTGCGTGAACCTGAGTTTTAACAACCCACATATCACCGCCGATTTTCTCAGCAGCTGCTGCAGCTTCTTCAGGTGTATCGCAAGCGAAACCTTGAGAAACTGGTAAACCATATTCGGCAAAAAGTTGTTTTGCCTGATACTCATGCAAATTCATGATGCTTTATCCAATTTTTTATACTAAAAGAGCTGACTATTTTTATAAATAGACAGCTATCCCAAATTGCGCACCTAGTATAGATCCCAAGGCTTAACATGAAAACCCCAGTACGACCAAAGGCGCAAAAAAAAAGCTGTGAATATGACTCACAGCTTATATTTTATACTACTGAATTAAACATCCAGTAATAAACGAGTTGGATCTTCAAGTAACTCTTTAATTGTTACTAAGAAGCCAACAGATTCTTTACCATCTATTTGGCGATGATCATAAGATAATGCCAAATACATCATAGGAAGAATTTCAACTTTACCATTCACAGCCATTGGACGATCTTGGATTTTATGCATACCCAAAATTGAAGACTGCGGTAAGTTAATAATAGGTGTTGATAGTAACGAACCGAACACACCACCGTTAGTGATAGTGAAGTTACCACCGGTCATATCGTCAAGCGTCAGCTTACCGTCACGACCTTTAAGTGCTAGTTCACGAATACCTTTTTCGATTTCAGCAACAGATAGCTTATCGCAATCTTTTAGTACTGGAGTTACTAAACCGCGCGGCGTAGAAACAGCAATGCTGATATCAAAATAGTTGTGGTATACGATATCATCGCCATCAATTGAAGCATTTACATCAGGGAAGCGTTTTAGCGCTTCAGTGACCGCTTTTACGTAAAAAGACATGAAACCTAAACGGATACCGTGACGTTTCTCGAACACTTCTTGATACTGCTTACGAAGGTCCATGATTGGTTTCATGTTTACTTCGTTGAATGTTGTTAACATTGCCGTTGAGTTTTTCGCTTCAAGAAGACGATTAGCAATGGTTTTACGTAAACGTGTCATAGGCACGCGTTTTTGTGTACGGTCACCCATTGGTGCCGCTGGCGCTGCTTCAGCTTTCGCCGCAGGAGCTGGTGACTTCAAGAATTGATCAACATCTTCTTTTGTCACACGACCATTTTTACCAGAGCCTTTAATTTTAGAAGCATCTAGGCCTTTTTCTGCGATTAAACGACGCACTGACGGTGTTAACACGTCTGAGCTATCGCTAGAATCAGCAGCTGGAGCTTGTTCTTTTGCTGCAGGGGCTGCAGCTGGTGCGCCACCGGCTTTAACTTTACCGATAACTTGGTCACCCAGTACTGTATCGCCTTCTGCGTGAATAATTTCACCCATTACGCCATCTTCTTGAGCAACAACTTCAAGAACAACTTTATCAGTTTCGATATCAACTAGGTTTTGATCGCGTGTTACTGCGTCACCTGGTTGCACATGCCAAGTAGCTACTGTCGCGTCTGCGACTGATTCTGGAAGTACAGGTACTTTAATGTCCACTTCTTTACCTTCTGATGCTGGTGCTGATTGCGCCGCTGGCGCGTTTTCTTGTTTGTCCGAAGCTGGTGCAGCTTCGCTCTTTGCGTCTTCAGTTGGCGCAGCTGCATCAGCCTCACCAATGATACCGATCACTTGGTCGCCAAGTACGGTTGCACCTTCTTCTTGTGAAATTTCAGTGATCACACCATCATGTGGTGCAACAACTTCTAAAACAACTTTGTCTGTTTCGATATCTACTAAGTTCTGATCACGGCTTACTTTGTCGCCAACACTTACATGCCATGTAGCAACGGAAGCATCAGCAACCGACTCAGGAAGAACAGGAACTTTAATTTCTGTGCTCATTGCTTATCCTTTATTTTCAATAGTAAGCGCGTCTGCGACAAGCGCTTGTTGTTCTTTAGTATGCACTGACATATAACCACACGCTGGAGAAGCAGAGGCTTTACGACCTGCATATTTAAGCTTCGCACCTTGTGGGATTGCATCTACAAAGTGGTGTTGTGAACAATACCAAGCACCTTGGTTTTGCGGCTCTTCTTGACACCAAACAAAGTCTTTCACATGTTGATAACGCGCCATAATGGCTTCCATTTCATCATGTGGGAATGGGTATAACTGTTCAACACGCACAATAGCTATATTGTCTTGCTCAAGCTTACGACGCTCTTGTAATAGCTCGTAGTAAACTTTACCACTACAAAATACTACGCGTTCTACTTTCTTAGCATCAATATCATCGATTTCATCGATCATATTATGGAATACACCTTCTGCAAGCTCTTCAAGCGACGACGTTGCAAGTGGATGACGTAACAATGATTTAGGTGTCATAACAATCAGTGGGCGACGCAGTGGTCTTACTGATTGACGACGTAACATTGCATATACTTGTGCCGGTGTTGATGGCACACATACTTGCATGTTGTGATCAGCACATAGCTGTAAGAAACGCTCTAAACGTGCTGAACTGTGCTCAGGACCTTGCCCTTCATAACCATGTGGCAATAAAATGGTCAGTCCACATAAGCGGCCCCATTTTTGCTCACCTGAACTTAAGAATTGGTCAAATACAACTTGGGCGCCGTTAGCAAAATCACCAAACTGTGCTTCCCACAATACTAGTGATGTTGGCTCTGCTGTCGCATAACCATATTCAAACGCCACAACCGCTTCTTCTGAAAGCACAGAGTCAAATACTTGGAAAGTACCTTGATCTTCACTTAAGTGCTGTAAAGGCGTGTAAGTGGCCCCATCAGTTTGACTATGTACAACTGCATGGCGGTGGAAGAAAGTACCACGCCCTGAATCTTGGCCTGTTAAACGAATATCAGTGCCTTCAGTTGCGATTGTTGCATAAGCAAGTGTTTCTGCCATACCCCAATCAAGTGGTTTCTCACCGTTAGCCATTAATTTGCGATCATCGTAAATCTTTTTAACGCGAGACTGGGCTTTATATTGCTCAGGGTAACTTGCTATTTTGTTACCCAGTTCTTTTAATTTTTCAACTGGAACGCTGGCATCGTAATCAACACTCCATTCATGGCCAACATACTTAGCCCAATCAGATGAGTGTGATGTTTCTGGTTGAATTTCTTCAACAACACAATTGCCTTCGTCTAAACCATTACGGTAGTCATCAGCCAGTGCTTTAATTTCATCTTCAGTAAACGAGCCTTCAGCCATTAACTGATCTGCGTAGATCAAACGTGGCACAGGGTGTTTTTTGATTTTTTGGTACATGATCGGTTGAGTCGCATTCGGCTCATCCGCTTCATTATGGCCGTGACGACGATAACAAACTAGATCAATAACCACATCACGTTTAAATTGATTTCTGAAATCAAGTGCTATTTGCGTAACAAATGCAACCGCTTCAGGGTCATCTGAATTAACGTGGAAAATAGGCGATTGCACCATTTTTGCGATGTCTGTACAGTAATCTGTTGAACGTACATCGTATTGTTTGCTTGTAGTAAAACCAACTTGGTTGTTCACTACAATGCGAATACTACCACCACAACTAAACGCATTTGTTTGCGATAAGTTAAAGGTTTCTTGAACAACACCTTGGCCTGCAACTGCCGAATCACCATGAATGGTGATAGGTAGTGCTTTAATACCTGAACTGTCACCCAAACGGTCTAAACGTGCACGAACCGAGCCCATAACTACTGGGTTTACGATTTCAAGATGCGATGGGTTAAAGGCAAGAGCCATATGAACTTTGCCACCTTTAGTAGCAAAATCCGAAGAGTAACCCATGTGGTATTTAACATCACCTGAGCTTAATGTTTCTTTATGCTTGCCAGCAAACTCATCAAATAGTTCTGATGGATTTTTACCAAGTACATTGACAAGAACATTTAAGCGACCACGGTGAGCCATACCAATTACCGCTTCTTGTTGGCCACTTTCGCCAGCACGGTGAATAAGCTCTTTCAGCATCGGTACTAACGCATCACCACCTTCAAGTGAGAAACGTTTAGCACCGGGGAACTTAGCCCCTAAATATTTTTCAAGACCATCCGCTGCGGTTAATCCTTTTAGGATACGCAACTTTTCATCTTTACTGAATGTTGGACGTGATTGCACTGACTCTAAACGTTGCTGTAACCAACGCTTTTCTTCAGTTGATGTGATGTGCATATACTCAGCGCCAACAGAACCACAGTATGTGGTCATTAGAGCTTGATATAACTCACCTAAAGGCATGGTATCGCGGCCTACGGCAAACGATCCCACGTTAAATTCACGGTCAAAATCAGCTTTAGATAATTCATGATATTCAAGCTCTAAGTCTCGAACACGTTCACGTTGCCAAATGCCCAATGGATCTAAGTTGGCATTTTGGTGACCACGGAAACGGAAAGCATTTATAAGCTGGAGAACTTTGACTTGTTTAGGGTCACTGCTTCCACCTTCTGCTACCACTACTTCTCTATGCTTGTTTTTCGCAAGCGCCGCAAACTGTGCCCGAACTTCTGAATGCTTAACTTCAACATCCACACCATCAACTTTTGGTAATTGTTCGAACACTTCTCGCCATTCTTCTGGCACAGAAGTCGCATTGTCTAAATACGCTTCATAAAGCTCTTCTATATAAGCAACGTTTCCGCCGTTTAAATGTGAAGATTCTAGCCATGCCTTCATCACACCTTCGTGCATTTATAAGCCCTTTTCTTTAGCGCAGAAATTAATTGTTATAACAAGATGGCTAATTTACATTAGCCATCTTACATTTATCAATATTATTAAACCGAACGGTTTATTAACATTGATTTGATTTGTCCGATTGCCTTAGTTGGATTAAGACCTTTAGGACAAACGCTAACACAGTTCATGATACTGTGACAACGGAACACGCTGAATGCATCGTCTAAGTCAGCTAAACGCTCTTCTGTTGCTGTATCTCGGCTATCTGCCAAGAAACGGTAAGCATGAAGAAGACCAGCTGGACCGATGAACTTGTCTGGATTCCACCAAAACGAAGGACACGATGTTGAACAACATGCACATAGAATACACTCATACAAGCCATCTAACTTGTCACGTTCTTCAATTGATTGAAGACGCTCACCTGCAGCAGGTGTATCGTTAATTAGATAAGGCTTTACTTTTTCGTATTGAGTGTAGAACTGACTCATGTCAATAACAAGGTCACGTACCACTGGTAAACCTGGTAATGGACGAATTACGATTTTACCTTTGCCACCTTTTTGTAGCGTTGATAAAGGAGTAATACATGCTAAACCATTTTTACCATTCATGTTAACACCGTCAGAGCCACACACACCTTCACGGCATGAACGACGAAATGATAACGTTGGATCTTGCTCTTTTAATAATAAAAGTGCATCCAATACCATCATGTCGTGGCCTTCTTCCGTTTGCAAAGTATATTCTTGCATACGGGGGGCGTTATCAACATCTGGATTATAACGATAAACAGAAAATTGTACTTGTGCCATCGTCTCGCTCCTAGTAGGTACGTGCTTTAGGTGGAAATGCTTCGCGCAGTTTCGGCGCATAGTTTACATCACGCTTGCTCATTTCATCCGTTACCGGATTGAATACTGAGTGACATAACCAGTTTTCGTCATCACGATCTGGGAAGTCAAAGCGAGAGTGTGCACCACGGCTTTCTGTACGGAAGTTTGCAGCAACTGCTGTTGAGTATGCTGTTTCCATCATGTTATCTAACTCTAGACATTCGATACGTGCAGTGTTGAAGTCTGATGATTTATCATCAAGACGCGCATGCTGCAGACGTTCACGAATTTCTTTAAGCTCTTTTAGACCGGCTGCCATTGACTCACCTTCACGGAATACCGAGAAGTTAAGTTGCATACACTGCTGTAGGTCTTTCTTGATTTGTACTGGATCTTCGCCTTGACCAACTGTTGAGTTCTCCCAACGATTGAAACGAGCGAGTGCAGCGTCTAAATCTGATTCTGAGGCATCTTTTGATACTTCAACGTCATTTAGGTAAGTGCCAAGGAAGTTACCTGCAGCACGCCCAAATACAACTAAATCAAGTAATGAGTTACCACCTAGGCGGTTTGCACCGTGTACAGATACACAGGCAATTTCACCAACAGCAAATAAACCTTCAACTACTTTTTCGTTGCCGTTAGCATCGATTTGTAGCGCTTGACCATTTACATTGGTTGGCACACCACCCATCATATAGTGACAAGTAGGGATTACTGGAATTGGCTCTTTTGCAGGGTCAACGTGAGCAAATGTTTTAGCAAGATCACATACACCTGGAAGACGTAGGTTAAGCGTTTCTTCACCTAAGTGATCAAGTTTAAGCTTAATGTGTGGACCCCAAGGACCATCACAACCACGACCTTCACGAATTTCTGTCATCATTGAACGGGCAACAACATCGCGTGACGCTAAGTCTTTCGCATTCGGTGCATAACGTTCCATGAAGCGTTCGCCATCTTTATTTAAAAGATAACCACCTTCACCACGACAACCTTCCGTTACTAGCGTACCCGCACCAGCAATACCGGTTGGGTGAAACTGCCACATTTCCATGTCTTGCATAGAAATGCCAGCACGTGTCGCCATACCAACACCGTCACCAGTGTTAATGTGAGCATTAGTAGTTGAAGCGAAGATACGACCCGCACCACCTGTTGCTAGTACCACAGCTTTTGATTTGAAATAAACAACTTCGCCTGTTTCAATATCAATAGCAGTACAACCAACTACATTACCATCATCGTTTTTAACTAAATCTAATGCATACCACTCAGAGAATACATTGGTTTTGTTTTTAACGTTTTGTTGATAAAGAAGGTGCAATAACGCATGACCTGTACGGTCAGCCGCAGCCGCGGTACGTGCTGCTTGCTCGCCACCAAAGTTTTTCGATTGACCACCGAAAGGACGTTGGTAAACACGGCCATTTTCAAAACGAGAAAACGGTAGACCCATGTTTTCTAATTCAGTAATTGCTTCTGGGCCAGTTTTACACATATATTCGATAGCGTCTTGGTCACCGATGAAATCGGAACCTTTAACGGTATCGTACATGTGCCATTCCCAGTTATCTTCATGTGAGTTACCCAGCGCAACCGTAATACCACCTTGTGCAGACACAGTGTGTGAACGCGTTGGGAAAACTTTAGAGATAAGTGCACAGGTTTTACCTGATTCAGTGATTGCAAGTGCCGCGCGCATACCCGCACCACCTGCGCCAATCACGACGGCATCAAATTCACGAACAGAATATTTCACTTAAACACCCCATAGAACGATTAGACCAATTGCTACGTATGCAGCGGCCATTAGGTTCAAAACAAAACCTAAAACAGCACGCAATTTTGCGCATTTAACGTAGTCAGTCAGTACTTGCCAAAGGCCAATACGGGTATGAACCATAATGCAAACAAGGGTAATTAGTGTGAACCCTTTCATTGCTAGGTTTGAAAACAGGCCTTGCCATGCTTCGAAAGTGACTTCTGGTGTACATAAGAAGTAGCCAATAATAAAAATCGCATACGCGGTAATTACTAGTGCCGTGGTACGTAACGAGACATAATCTTGTATGCCGTCACGTTTTAGAGTTGCTTGATTTAAAACCATATCCACACCCCTGCTAATACAGAAGCCACAACGCCAAGTGCCATTGCAATTTTAGCGCTAAGGTTACCTGATTCAAGTTCTTCCCAATGTCCCATATCCATAATGATATGACGGATACCACCAATAAGGTGATACGCCAATACAGAAATGGTGCCCCAAGCTATAAATTTGGCAATGAATCCGCTAAACAGACCCTTGACGAATTCAAAACCTTCAGCTGAAGAAAGAGACTCTGACCAAGCCCAAATGACAAACGTTAAAGCAAAAAATAATGCAACACCGGTGACGCGGTGAAAAATTGATGCTTTAGCCGCTGCCGGCATAGATATAGTTGTTAGATCTAGATTTACAGGTCTTTGCTTTTTCACAGTTACTTGCCCATCTTGCCCACTAGGAGCTCATCTACTTGTTTTTCTTAACCCACCAAAAAACGATTTTTCTGATGGAACTATCTAAGTAAAGCGTTTTGTTACGACTAAAATTCACATTTTTGCAAAGATTAGCTGTAAAAATAACGTTTACCTACAGACAATACGGTATAAAACCTTCGATAGTATATATAGCCAGAGGTCTTTTTACAATTCTTGTTTAGTTATAGCTATTTGCGAATTAGCCAATGGTATAATATTTAATCCCGTGAGAATATTTATTATACATTTGTGCATAATGTTTATAAAAATTGACTTTAACCCCCTCTTTCACGTTAAAATGAAAAGAATGTGCTTAAACAGATTCAGAACATAACAATCAGAGTTGTTATCTTAATAGGAGATAAATAGATGGCGGATAAGAAAGCCACAGTCCATATTGATGGTCTAGATCCAATCGAACTTCCAATTTACCAAGGTACTGCTGGTCAGGATGTAATCGATGTACGTACGTTAGGTGCTCATGGTCATTTCACATATGATCCAGGTTTCATGTCGACTGGTTCTTGCGAATCTTCAATTACATATATCGACGGTGGCAAAGGGATATTACTTCACCGTGGTTACCCAATTGAACAACTAGCCGAAGACTCAGATTATGTTGAGTTGTGTTATTTACTGCTAAATGGTGAGTTACCAACTAAAGAGCAATATGCTGATTTTGCATCACAAATTACACATAGCACGATGCTTGATGAGAAAATTGCAAACTTCTTCCAAGGTTTCCGTTTTGATGCCCATCCAATGGCTATGCTATGTGGTGTAGTTGGTGCATTATCATCTTTTTATCATGAAGATCTTGATATTACTGATGCAATACAACGTAAAACAAGTGCAGTAAAATTAATTGCTAAGCTACCAACTATCGCAGCGATGGCTTACAAATATAACGTAGGTCAACCATTCGTTTATCCACGTAATGATTTAAGCTATGCAGAAAACTTCTTACATATGATGTTTTCTGTACCAGCTGAAGAATATAAAGTTAATCCAGTGACTGCTAAAGCAATGGATAAAATCTTTATGCTTCACGCTGATCACGAGCAAAATGCATCAACGTCTACAGTACGCTTAGCTGGCTCTTCTGGTGCTAACCCATATGCATGTATTGCAGCGGGTATCGCATCACTATGGGGCCCTGCACATGGCGGTGCTAACGAAGCATGTTTAAACATGTTAGAAGAAATTGGCTCTGTTGATCGCATCGACGAATACGTTGCTAAAGCAAAAGATAAGTCGGACCCATTCCGTCTTATGGGCTTTGGACACCGTGTTTACAAAAACTTCGACCCGCGTGCAACTGTAATGCGTCAAACCTGTCACGAAGTACTTGCTGAGCTTAATATTCAAGATCCATTGCTGGATATTGCAATGAAACTTGAGCAAATTGCCTTAGAAGACCCATACTTTGTTGAGAAGAAACTTTACCCTAACGTAGACTTCTACTCAGGTATTATCTTAAAAGCAATTGGTATCCCAACAAGCATGTTCACTGTGATCTTCGCAATGGCACGTACTGTTGGTTGGATCACACACTGGGACGAGATGTTATCGCAACCTGGTCATAAGATCAGCCGTCCACGTCAGCTATATACTGGTCACACACACCGTGATTACGTAGCGACAGACAAGCGTTAATTTTAGTTAATGCTAAAAAGGGCCGCATTTGCGGCCTTTTTTGTATCTAGTCCTTGAGAAATATCACAAAGCCATTACAATTCCGATTCAGTTTTTAATTCGGCTTTGCTGTGCTTGGTGTTGAAAAGTTATGTTTAATATAGAAAAAATTCGCGCAGACTTTCCTGCCCTAAAACAACTCATCAACGGGCAACCGCTGGTCTATCTTGATTCGGCTGCAACCACACAAAAACCACTGTCAGTTATCAGCGCGACTGAGCAATTTTACGCACGCAATAATGCTAATGTTCATCGTGGCCGCCATACCTTAAGCGAACAAGCAACCCATGCCTATGAACAAGCAAGACAGACCGTTGCCAATTATTTTAATATCGATGCAAATGAATTAGTTTGGACCAAAGGAGCTACTGAGGCAATAAACTTAGTGGCGAATGGCTTAACTGAGCAGCTTGATAATGATTCAACCATCATCATTTCAGCCTTAGAGCATCACGCTAATATTGTGCCATGGCAACAGTTAGCAAAGCGCACGGGAGCAAAGCTACTGGCACTTCCGTTACAAAAAAATGGCTGCTTTGATGTTCAAGCATGTGTTGAATTCATCAGTCAGCATAAGCCATCTGTACTTGCTATCACTCACGCGTCTAATGCGCTTGGTAATATCACAGATCTTGACCCAATATTACATGCCGCAAAACGCCATGATGCAATTACCTTAGTGGATGGTGCGCAAGCTGCGCTGCATTTACAGCCAAATTTACCTCAACTTGGTTGTGATTTTTATGTTTTTTCGGCTCATAAAATGCTCGGCCCAACCGGATTAGGTGGATTATATGGTCGCTATGATCGATTAAATAGTTTAGCTGTGTATCAAACTGGTGGCGAAATGATTGAAACTGTAACATTAGCAAAAACAATATTTCGTCAGGCACCAGCAAAGTTTGAAGCAGGTACACCAAACATTGCTGCAGTGATCGCTTTTGCAACTGCAATCGATTATCTAACCAGTTTAAATAAGACTAATGTATATACTCATGAACAAGTAATTTTTAATTATGCGGCAGAAAAACTGCAAGCCATCGCAGGAATTACCGTTTATAGCAACATTGAGAACAATATTGGTACCCTTTGTTTCAATTATAAAGACGAACACCCTTTCGATATAGCAACACTTTTAGATGGTTATGGTATAGCAGTTCGCAGCGGTCATCATTGTGCGCAGCCATTAATGCAACATTTAGGTATTAATGGCAGTGTTCGAGCCAGCTTTGCATTTTATAATAACCATAGCGATGTTGATTTATTTATCGCTGCTTTGCAAAATTGCTTAGAGTTATTAGACTAATTATGGATAAGACATGATTAAAACGTTTAAAGAAATTGCTTCATCGCTTGAGAGCTCGCCATCATGGCAACAAAAATACCGTGAAATAATGCTACTAGGTAAACAATTACCAGCTATGCCGGCTGTTTTAAAAACCAGCGATGCCCTTGTACCTGGCTGTGAGAGTAAAGTTTGGCTGTATTTGGATTTTGATCTTGAAGAAAATTGCCTAGTTATTATTGGTGACTCAGATACCCGCATAGTAAAAGGATTATTAGCGATCATTCTGTCGCTTTATAATGGCTTAACCCCTGAACAAGCTATTAACACTGACGCATTTGCACAGTTTAATCATTTAGGGCTTATCCAGCACCTTAGTCCTTCCAGAGGCAACGGTATTAAAGCCATGGTTGAGCGTATTCAAACCATGGCAGAACAGAAAAACTAATTTTTCACGGTACGTGCGCAGCGATCTAAATATTTACGTATTGATTTTGCTGCGACAAAAAAACCAAAACTTCCGGTTACCATAGTCGCTGAACCAAAACCGTTGTTACAATCCATATTCATCGAGCCATCAGCCCCCTGTTTAGCATGACAAACGCTGCCATCAGTACTTGGATATACCAATTGCTCAGTTGAATAAACACAATCGATGTTGAATTTTCGCTTTGGATTGCTACTAAAGTTGTACTGCTTGCGCAAAATATATCGGACTTTTGCCAGTAATGGATCATGGGTGGTCTTTGCTACATCACCAAAAGTGATTTGACTCGGATCAGTTTGACCGCCAGCACCACCGGTGGTGATCACCGGTATTTTGTTACGTTTACAATGCGCTATTAATGCCGCTTTTTCTTTTACTGCATCAATGCAATCTATGACATAGTCAAAACCACTTATATGCTCACGAATATTATCTAAAGTAATAAAATCATCGACAACACTGACCTCACACAGTGGATTGATCAATTCACAGCGGGCCTTCATTGCGACAACCTTTGCTTCACCCACCGTGCCTGTTAATGCATGTATTTGCCGATTCACGTTGGTTGCACAAATATCATCAAGATCAATTAAGGTTATTTTACCAACTCCAGTACGTGCTAGAGCCTCTGCCGCCCACGAGCCCACGCCACCAATACCAATAACACAAAAGTGGGCTTGTTGTAGCCATTCAAATTCAGTGTTGCCATATAATCTTTTGATACCACCAAAACGGATATCGGTTACTTTTTCACTCATTTACCAATCCAGTTGCCATGGTGTCTGCCAAGGCTGAAAATTTTCATGTTCAATTAATGTTGTAAACTCATCATCGTAATGCGGTAACAAACTAAATTGCTGTAGTTTACCTTGCCACACAAAACTTAGTGCAAAAGCATGTAAATAGGTGCGCTCAGCAGCAGTACCACCGTATATTACATCACCTAAAATCGGCGCAGAAAGGCTTTTTAGCGCGACCCGTAGTTGGTGCGTTTTACCCGAGTAAGGCTTTAAAATAAATGCCCTTCTATTGGCTTTAAAATTAATAGAATAAAAGCGAGTTATGGCTGGGTTTTCTTTACTTGTTAGTAGCTTATAGGTACTACGGCGTGATTTAGCCATATCCCCTTTGATCCAACCTTGCTTTTTCTTCGGTTTGCAATCACTTATCGCCAAATAAAACTTATTAACTTGATGAGCAGTAAATAAAACTGTCAGCTTTGCAGCCGCTTCACTACTGCGTGCTAAAATTATTAGCCCCGATGTCACTTTATCAAGGCGGTGCACAGCATATAACTTTTCTGCGAGTTGTTGCTCAGCCAGTACTACAAAACCTGGGCCTTCTTCACTATGGAAATTAAGCCCGGCAGGTTTTTCTATAATATAAAAATCAAGGTGCTTTGCTATAACCTTGAGTAATGTGAACGTGTTCACCACTTAATGACTTTGCAGTATAGCGACTACACGCGCTAAATCATCAGGCGTATCAACCCCTGCTTGCGGTGTTATTTTTGCCTGTTCTATTTTTATTTTATAGCCATGATATAAAACACGTAATTGCTCAAGAGATTCAAGTTGCTCTAATGGGGATGGCGTCAGTGAGATGTATTGTTTAATAAAACCAGCGCGGTATGCATAAATACCCACATGACGTTGAAAATCTTGTATGTCTAATCCGTTATTTTCACCTGTGTACATATGACTTCGATCATAGGGAATGCTGGCACGAGAAAAGTACAGTGCGTTTTTATTTACATCGCTGACGACTTTAACTGCGTTGGGATTAAAGATCTCATCGACACTATCAATGGCAGCACTCAAGGTCGCCATTGGCGCACTTGAATTAGCAAGTAAAGCAGCAACTTGCGAGACATTTTCAGCGGCTAATAAAGGCTCATCACCTTGTACATTCACTACAATAATATCGTTATTGAGAGATAATAAATCAACAACTTCTGCTAGCCGTTCAGTGCCTGACTGATGATCATCTCGAGTCATTAATACATCATTAGTAAAACCTTTGACAACATCAAAAACCTGTTGGTGATCGGTGGCTATCACGACCTTACTTGCCCCTGACGCCATCGCCTTTTCATAAACATGTTGGATCATCGGTTTGCCACAAATATCAGCAAGTGGTTTACCTGGTAGACGACTCGATGCAAAGCGTGCAGGAATAACGACTACGAATTCCACTTTTCAATCTCTTCTAAGCTCAATTCACGCGCTTCATTTTCTAGTAATACAGGAATATCATCTCGAATAGGGTAAGCAAGTTTTGCAGCTGTGCTGATCAATTCACTGTTTTCTTTGTCTAAACGTAATTTGCCTTTACACACTGGGCAAGCAATTATTTCAAGTAATTTTGTATCAAAGGCCATCTAGGATCCCTTTTTCTCTCAGTAATAAGTTAAGTTTAGAAACCACCGCAGGGGATGGCTCTGCGTCAACGGGTAAAAAATACCACGTTGGTTTTGCAAATGAATGACATTTTACCGCATCTTTCTCCGTCATAAACACTATATCATCATTAAATTTTATGAAATCTTGTGCTGTATAACCATAATGATCTCGAAAATGATGGCAACTTAGCAATGTAATGCCTTGTTGACGTAAGCTATTTTCAAAACGTTGTGGATTACCAATGGCGCTCACTGCGTGACCGGTCAAAAGCGGGACTTTAGTTGCTATATTAGTGGCAACATTTACTAAATCAGCACTTTTTAGCTGATAATTAAACGTGGCGTTCCCCCCATTTTCAATAACTAAGTCAACTGATTTTAAACGTTTTTGTGTTTCTCTCAGTGGCCCCGCAGGCATTAACAAGCCATTGCCAAAACGCCGTTCACTATCAACAATACAGCACTCTATTGTTCTGGCCATTTTATAATGTTGCATACCATCATCGGAAATAATCACATCAAGCTGATAATGCGCAATTAATTGTTTTATATTCGCTTGTCGATCTGGGCCTACAACTACAGGGCAGTCAAGCCTGCGTTGAATAAGTACCGGCTCATCACCTGCCTGAGTCGTGTCGGTATGCTCAGTCACAGTAAGTGGATAGCTATCACTATTACCGCCATAGCCGCGACTAATAATGCCAACTCTTAAGCCACGCTGCTGTAAGTAATTCGCAAGCCAGATCACAAAGGGGGTTTTCCCATTACCACCAACGCTAATATTACCTACCACGATAACTGGCACAGGGCTTTGGTATGCCTTCATTAAACCTAGCTTATACGCTAATTTACGCAGATCACTTATAAACCAAAATAACACACTCAGTGGTAAAAGTAATATGGTAATAAAGCTTAGTTCTCGATACCAACTTTGTTCTATTTTACTCACCCGTGATCACCAAATTGCATCTTGCAAAGCGCTGCATACGTGCCATCATTAGCCAGTAAGCTGGTGTGGTCACCACTTTCTATCACTTGACCATTATCAATAACATAGATGCGGTCGCTTTGTTCGATTGTTGATAATCGGTGGGCAATCACAATAGAGGTTTTATTTTTCATTAATGCTTCTAAAGCTTGCTGGATCAGTTTTTCAGACTCAGTATCCAATGCAGAGGTTGCTTCATCTAAAATCAAGATTGGTGCATCTTTTAATATCGCCCGCGCAATTGCTATTCGTTGTCGCTGCCCGCCTGATAACATTACACCATTCTCACCGACCATGGTATTTAGACCATCGGGTAAATCTTTAACAAATTCCCACACATGTGCTTGTTTTGCCACATTCAACACCTCGTCATCGCTAAGTGAACGTGCAATGCCATAACTGATGTTATTAGCAATAGTGTCATTAAATAACACTACTTGCTGGGATACTAAAGCAAATTGGCGACGTAAATCAGTTAACTTATAATCCGCCAATGGCACACCATCGAGTAAAATCTCACTGGGCGGTTGTAAGTCATAATAACGCGGTAATAAGTTTGAAATGGTTGATTTACCAGAACCAGAACGCCCAACTAACGCAATACTCTCGCCTGCTTTTATAGTGAGCGATAAGTTTTTTAATACAGCTTCTGCTTTCGTTGGGTAATTGAAGGTGACATTTTTAACTTCAATCATACCTTTTACTTTATCTACACTAATTGTACCGACGTCTTTTTCAGCCTCTTCATCAAGCACTAAAAAAATACTTTGCGCTGCAGATATGCCACGCTGTAAATCACTATTTACATTAGCTAATTGCTTTAAAGGGCGTAATAACATCATCATCGATGAAATAAGCACCACAAAATCCCCAGAGCTCACTGTATCAATCATTGATGGCATGGAAACCACCCAGAGAATAACGGCCATTGCACTGGCAGCCAAAATTTGAATCACAGATACACTAAGCGCTTTAGTGGCATCCATTTTGATACGCTGCTGACGGTTATGGTTATTAATTTTTGCAAACTGAGTTATTTCTTGCGCTTGACCGCCAAAGCCATGAATAACTTTATGACCACTGAGCATTTGCTCTGAGCTACGGGTAACTTGTCCCATTGCTGATTGAATGTTTTTAGAGATATGGCGAAAACGTTTTGATACAACAGAGACAATAACGGCCACTAAGGGAATTATAACCAAAAAGATTAACGACAGCTTCCAACTGGTATAAAACATCACAGCTAGCAAAAACACCACAAACGCGCCTTCTCTGACCACAATGAGCATCGCTTTGGTGATCGCTTGCTGTACTTGCTCTGTATCGAACGTTATTTTTGAAATCAAATCACCCGTTGAATTTTGATCATGAAATGCAACCGGTAAATGTAAAATATGCTCAAATAATTGCTGACGTAACGAACGGACAACTTGTGAACCCACATAACTTAAACAATAAGACGAGATATAATTAAAAACACCTCGGCCAAATACTAACGCGATGACAACAAATGGCGCGTATTTTAATACTTCAGCGTTGCGTTGATTTAAGCCCTGATCTATAAATGGCTTCATTAGTTGGATAAATAAAGCATCCATCGCTGAGTAACCAATCATGCCAATAACAGCAAAAATGGCAACGCTTTTATAATCCCCCACATACGTCAATAAACGCTTATAAATTTGTGATGTAGTCTGGTCCATAATACTCTCTTATTCATAATCTGTGGCTATTGTAGCCTCCAGTTGCACAAAACTAAACTCAATCTTTTAGAAACCAATAACTTTCATCTTCACGAGCTAGGTTTACTGTGTAGTGATGTGGATAAAATTCAATTTTAACCTGCCCTTTATTCGCTGTTGTATATTGTAAAGCATGCTGTGTAGCATAACGTGCTATAACTTCTGTACGTGGAAATTGCCACTGTCCTTTATATGCCGTTGAATGAATAACAATCTCAGGAGCAACCGCAGCAATAAATGCATCACTCGATGAGGTATTACTGCCATGGTGAGGACTCAGTAATACCGTACTTTTAAGCACCCCTTGCTGCTGGATTAGTTGCGCTTCTCTTGTTGCTGAAATATCACCTGGAAGCAAAACACTGAACCTGCCATCGCTAATGCGCACGACACAAGAGTTATCATTATCAGTTATTAAATGCTGTGCTGGCTCGCTCACGGTAATGGTTAAGTCATAAAAACTATATTCGCCCGCTCTGCAAACTTGCTCTGGCCCATTTGGTTGTAGCAATTTAAAAGTATGCTGATAACCTTGCTCTAACCAATGGATAAGCCCTCCAGCATGGTCTTTATCCATGTGGCTGATGAGCGCAACTTCCGCCTCAATGCCGTTTCTTTTTAAATAAGGTATTAAGGTGCTGTTGACCCGCGTAAATGTATTAAAATAAATTGGGCCAAGATCATAGATAAAACCTTTACCTCGATTACTGACTAACACCATGGTGCCATGACCGACATCGAATACATTTAGCTGCCAGCGCGGTTTGGTCAGTAAATAATGATCGAGTACAACCAGTAATAATGGTATGCATGCCAATAAACGCCAGGGCAAAAAACACACAATTATTGCTGTAATGTAGCTACTAATAAGCCATTGCTGGCTAAAATTTGTGGTATCAAACCAACGAAAATCAACCGGGATCAACAATAAGAGTTGATAAATATGTTGTAATAATGAATCAAACACGCTAATCAACCCGCTAATATCAAAAAACACACTAATAGCAGAAAACATTACTAAGCAAGGCATGATAATTAAACCAAGTAATGGGATAGCCACTAAATTAATAACTAAGCCAATTACACTGACCCCATTAAAATAATAAAGTGATAATGGTAGTAAACCAATAAACAATGCAAACTGTAGAATAATAAGTGTTTTTATGATGGCTAAAAAGCCAGAGCTGGTTACGGTTATAACACTAAAAACCCAAAAGATAATTGCCACCGCAGTGAATGAAAAATAAAGCCCCGGATTAAGTAAACTAAATGGATCAATAAGTAATACACATACCAATGCAAACAAGATAAATCGCCAGCGTAGTGCCTGCTTAGCAAAGTAATAAATAACTAAATAACACCCTAGCATGGTCAGCGCACGCGTTGCAGAGACGATAAAACCACTTAAGTACACATAACTAAAAGCAAGCACAAATCCACCTAAACTATAAATAAGTGACAAATTGATCTGCTGTGTAGTTGGTTTAACCACAAAAATAAAAAGGCTTGTTAAATAGCGAGTTATAAAAAAACCGATACTAAACATCAAGCCAATGTGTAATCCCGAAATAGCCAATAAATGGCTAATACCAAATTGCTGTAATTCTTGCTTTTGTGAAAAACTCATAGCACTGCGGTCGCCAGTCATTAGCGGATAAAACAGCCAATTTAGTGAGTTATGCTGGTAGGTGAGTTTGATAAAATTACGATATTTTTCAATTAGCTCAAATTCATGGTTGTTAGATATTTCGATAATACTACCAACTTGCTTGCCTTTAAAAAATAGTCGCTCACTAAATGCGTAACGCTCTTTATCAAACACATCATAATTTTTTTGGCTGCGATATTTTTCTAATTCAAGCCACGTTGTAACGTGATCACCTACTTTGAGTCTCTGGTCGTTTTTTAAAGTGAGCAATGCAAAAGGAGGCTTAATATTTGATAGAGGCTGATTATCTATCTCATTGAGCTGAACTTTTAAATAATAGTTATCACGCTGAGAAATAACTTCAACAATCGTAATATTACTTAGATGTGGTTTATTTTCATCCAAAGCCAAGCTGGAAATTGCATAAAAGCTGGAAAAATGTCCCCATACACACAAAATTCCACAAATAAAACCTAACAATACACGGTAAAACGGCTTAAAATAGGCACTCGCAATTAACAGAGATAACGCGAAAACTGTAAATACAAGGGTCTGATAATAATAAACGGTTATAATACAACCAACGACAAACCCAACGCTTAACCAAACAGATGTAAATGGTTGCTTTAAATGGCTAAAAAAACGATCCAACGGTTTTTACCCGATCACAATAAAGTTAAACATCATAAATATTTAAGAATTTTTGGTCGTTTACTCCACGATGCTAATCTATGGCATTTAAATCGTCGCTCAGCTCGTGGGGCATTTTCAGTCGGTTTATTCTTCGCTTTCATCCCTGTTCCTTTTCAGATGGTGCTTGCTGCTGCGTTGGCTATTCCATTACGAGTAAATCTACCTATTTCTGTCGCCGTAGTATGGATCACTAACCCGCTAACCATGCCACCTATTTTTTATTGTTCGTATTTAATTGGTACGTTAGTGTTAGGGCAGCCGGAGCAACATTTTGCATTTGAACCAAGTTGGCAGTGGTTTATGGAAAGCTTAACCACCATTGGTCCTGCTTTTTTAGTTGGCTCGCTTATTTCTGCCTGTGTTGCCTCAATAATAGGCTATTTCGGTGTTGATTTACTATGGCGACGCTCAGTGCGAAAAGCATGGTTAAATCGTCATAAAAAATAACTGTTTCAATTTAAAGTATAGACAAAAAAAACCCTGCTTAGCAAAGCAGGGTTTTTTATTTTAATACTAAGTGACCGTTAATGCTGGATCACCTAGCAATAATTTCAATACTTATCGCAATATACGACGCAGACCAACTAACGGTAGTAACAATAACGTATACCAAGGGGAACTAGACGATTGACGTTCATAAGTTTCCGTTTCAGGAGCTGAACAACTATCAATAGTCCCGTTAATAGGAGATAACTTCACTGGCACTGCAATACTTTCGTATTCTATTTCACCATTGATATCTCGTACAACACCGCCTAATGAATCAGTTTTTTCGACCGTTTTAGTAGCAACACCAAAAATTTCGTTTTTATTGTTAATCACTTTAGCTTCTGCAACAACATAACCGTAACGTGTTTCACCATCTGCTTCGTAGCAAGGCAGTAAATCATTTATGTTTGTAATCGCATCTTCACCAATTTTGTACAGGAAACCTTCGCGGCGACGCGCACCAACATTAAATAGGTCAGTTTCACCTTCACCAACAATATAACCATTGTCATTAATATCATTGGCAACTGAGCTGGAGCTATTAAAGAAATCCGTTGGGAATACAGTACTATTACTGGCAACATCATGATAAAAGAATTTTTGACGATCTGAGCCATCAATTCTCTTTATTCCATAACCAACAATCGTATTATTATTATTAATTGCTACTGCCTTACCACCTGTCCAATCATCTTCTTGATTGAGCATTTCAACAACGTTTCCGTCTTTGTAATAAACAGGTAACGATCTAATTGTTGACGAGCTGTTATTATCACGAATGTCAGAGTAACCGGCAACAATACCATTACTATTAACAGCAAGTGCATTACTTATAAATGCAAACCCATCATCATCTTCTGGTGTAAGACCCAAACCAAGCGGTTCAGTTTTAGTAATGTTTAAATTTGTATCAAGTGTCCACTTAACTGCACGGGTATCGAACAATCGTGATGATGTGCTTCTATACAAATTCTCAATACAAACACTGACAGGTTCATCTTCACCATCACAATTATCATCAATATTTTCTTGTCTATCAACTGGGATCCCTGTTGATACTTGCCCAACGACAATATAACCGGTGTTTGTTTTAACGATATCGTTGGCTGAACTTAAGCCACCAAATTCCGCATACTCAGGCACTAACGGCACATTTAAACCCGATGGCGATACAACAACTCCCCGAGAAATAAAATCACGCACGAATCGTGTTTCTTCTTCACTTTCACCCTCAGGAAGAAAGCTAGTTTTCTCATAAGGTGCACTGCCCCAACCCGCAGTAACACCGTCTTCTGCTACTGCATTATAATTATTGCTAACGGAGCGTGTAAGGCCATCATAATCAACTGATGCAACATCAAAAAGAACTTGTTCTTGCGCTTCACCATTTAAAACATTGTAACCGATGATATTAGCCAATTTTTGATATTCTGAGTTGTTAGCTTGTGCTGATAAAAATGAAAGCATAAAACTGTGTGCATCTGGGTTAGTCGCCGCTGCATTATTATTTTCAATATCATCTAGAGTAAAGGTAATTTGCTTATCAATTAACTCGAAATTATTTTCTTGCTGATCGTATGCCCTTTCGATTAGGCTATCAGTAAAATCTATATAGCTAACATCAATAGGTAAATTGTAAATACCGTTAGCAACGCCGATTATATTGCCACTTTCGCTGACATCTTTAACGTAGTTATGCTTTGCTTCGTCTAAAGAACTCAGCTCTGTTAACTGATACGTGGCACTGAGTGCCGATGTACTCATCGTAGCTAAAATACTAGCCGCGAGTAATTTATATTTCATTTTAATCCTTACTACTGATTCTTTAAATCTTCAAGTTCTTCCCAGCGCTCCAGAGCGGCTTCAAGGTCAGACTCAAGTTGTGCTAAATGGTTCAATTCTTTGGTTGTCGCACTGGCATCTTGTTTAAAGAAATCAGCGTCATTAACCACAACTTGCTGCGCTTCTAATGCTTGTTCAAGTTGTTCCAGCTTACTGGGTAATTGTTCTAATTCAAGTTTTAATTTGTAAGAGAGTTTATTACTTTTGTTATCTGCTTTAGCCACAGGAGCTGGTGCAACGACTGCTTCTTTTTTAGCAGGTGTAGTTAGCTGTTTTTTTTGTTCCTGTGCTAAATAATTAGTATAGGCTTCATAATCACTGTAACCACCAACAATATCTGTAATTACCCCATTACCTTCAAACGCCCAAACACTGGTACAGGTATTATCAATAAACTCACGGTCATGGCTTACAATTAACACAGTTCCCTGATACTGATTAATAATATCCTCTAACAGCTCGAGGGTTTCTATATCTAAATCATTGGTCGGCTCATCAAGCACAAGAATATTTGATGGTTTTAAAAATAGTTTAGCTAATAATAAGCGATTTTTTTCACCGCCAGAGAGTGCTTTAACCGGTGTACGAGCACGCGCAGGTGGGAATAAAAAGTCTTGTAAATAACCGAGTACATGACGTGAGCGTCCGCCCATCATTACTTCTTGCTTACCTTCGGCAACGTTATCTTGTACGGTGGCTTCTTCATCAAGCTTTTGGCGGTATTGATCAAAGTAAGCAAACTCTAAGTTCACCCCTTGCTTAACAATCCCTGCATCAGCTTCAATATCACCAAATAGCAGTTTTAATAAAGTCGTCTTACCAATACCATTAGGGCCAACTAAGCCAATACGATCGCCACGCATAACAAGGGTTGAGAAATCCTGAGCAATCACTTTGTCTTTATTAAATGCATGATTTAAGTGCTTAGCTTCAAATACTAATTTACCTGAACGGTCAGCTGTTTCAATGTTGAAGTCAGTTTTACCCACTTGATCAACACGCTGTTTGCGTTCATTACGTAGCTGTTTGAGCTCGCGGACACGGCCTTCATTACGCGTTCGACGTGCTTTTACACCTTGGCGGATCCACGTTTCTTCTTCTGCTAAGCGTTTATCAAATAATGCGTTTTGCGTTTCTTCTACTTTTAAATCATGAGCTTTTTGCTCTAGGTATGTCGCATAATCACCAGGGTATGAAATTAACTTACCGCGATCTAAATCAAGAATACGCGTAGCAACTGCACGAATAAAAGCACGGTCATGAGAAATAAAGACAATACCGCCTTTAAACTCTTTTAAGAATTGTTCAAGCCACATCACACTTTCCATATCTAAATGGTTAGTAGGCTCATCAAGTAATAATAAATCCGGCTCACTGACAAGTGCCCGTGCAAGAGCAACTTTGCGTAACCAGCCACCAGAAAGTGATTCAAGTTTGGCTTCTGGTGCTAATTCTAACTGTGTTAATACAAGTTGAATTCTACTATCAAAACGCCAACCATCTGCGGCTTCGAGTTGATTTGATAAACGTTCAAGTTTATTGAGTAGTTTATCTGTGCAGTCAGTTTGTAACTCAGTGCTGACGTGATGAAAGTCAATTAATAAATTTGCAATCTCAGGCATACCTTGAGCAACATAATCGAACACCGAGCCACTAGCTCCTTTTGGTGGATCTTGCTCTAGACGCGATATTTTAATACTACCTAACTGATTTATTTCACCATCATCTAAAATAACTTGGCCATCAAGGACTTTTAGTAACGTTGATTTACCCGCACCATTACGACCAACCACACACACACGCTCACCAGTTTCGATGACGGCATCAGCGTTGTCTAACAGTGGATGCGTACCATACGCGAGTTGAGCTTTAGAAATTCTAATTAAATCCATACTATCTGTTTACTCTTATTCTGTTTGCGTAAAAAACTGACGCACATCTTGCGCAGTGAAAGGCCAAAATAATTGCGGGCCTTGATCGCTTTTTAAAACGGGTATACTGGTCTGATATTCTGTAATTAATTCTTCATCACTCATAATATCAACAAGCTGTAACAGATCATCACCCAACGACGGCGTGATCAAGCTCTGCGCTTGCTCACATAAATGACAGCCATCGGTATGATACAAAATCCACTTAGCCATGGGTTATCAACCAGCTATTATGTATTTTTTTATTGCGTTTAAAGTCAGGAGAAATCGTCTGCTCTGAAATATTAACAGCTTTTAAGCCTAAGCCAATCAAGCCAACTTCATCCATGGTGAAGCCACGCATATTATTCGAGAAAATCAACGTGCCAGATGGACTGAGGATTTTTTTGACCCATGTCAGTAATTTAATATGATCATTTTGTACATCAAAAGCATCTTTCATGCGTTTTGAATTTGAAAACGTTGGCGGATCTAAAAAGATCAAATCGTATTGGCTTGTGGCATGCTCAAGCCACTTCAAACAATCAGCTTGTTCGAAACGATAACGAGTATTGCTAATATTGTTCAGGTCAAAGTTATCTTGGCCCCATTTTAAATAGGTTTTCGATAGATCAACCGTGGTTATCGCTTTAGCGCCACCCAGAGCGGCATGTACAGAGGCTGTCCCTGTGTAGGCAAATAAATTCAAGAAGCGTTTATCTTTGGCATTTTCTTGGATATAACGACGCGCAAGACGGTGGTCTAAAAACAAGCCAGTATCTAAGTAATCAAATAAATTGACTTTAAACTTCGCGCCAAACTCCTCAACTACTTGAGTACGATTTTGCTTAGCCATCGGTGTGTATTGCTCTTCACCTTTTTGCTTTTTACGTACTTTTACAGCAATATTTCCAGGTGCTATATTGAGCTGCTGTGAGGTTAACGAAATCACGTCTTGTAAACGTTTGTGCGCTGTTACATCGTCAATTTCTTTCGGCGCAGCGTACTCAAATATTACCGCTGAATCACCATAAATATCAACAGCTACATTGTATTCAGGGATGTCAGCATCGTAGACACGATAGGCCTGCACATCATTTTGTTTGAGCCAATTTTTCAAGCCTTGCTTATTCTTTTTAACCCGATTAGCAAACGACATTGAACCTTCAAAGTTCAATGCAGGCTTATCTTCAGTTGTTTGGCTGACTTGTTTGTCATCAAGTTGATATAAATTAAGTACCACATCAAGTGGACCATTTTTAAATTTATAACGCTTGAGTTTCACCAGCTTTAATAATTTAAATAAACTCTCATCCATGCCTAGTAGAGCAAGTTTCCAGTTATTAAAATGTTTTTTAAAGCCTGTACCTAAAGCACTGTGTAAACTTACCAACTCAGCCATCGAACCAATACGTTCACCATACGGTAAATTTGAAATAACCACACCTGGTAATTTCGCCACTGAAGTAAGCTTAGTTGCATCGCTTTGTTTAAACTTGATCACATCGCCTAGATCAGCTCTACGAGCATTATCTACTGCTTTGCTTAGTACATTAGCGTCATTGTCATGGCCAATAAGCCATAGTTTAGGATCTGTAATTTGTGCTGTAAGCTGCTCTTTTAACTCTTTGTATTTAGCAATACGGAAACTTGGTAAGCGCTCAAATGCAAATCCCTCACGGAATAAACCCGGCGCTTCATTACGCGCCATGCCAGCAGCTTCAATCAAAATAGTGCCAGCACCACAGCAGGGATCAAATAGCGGCTGTTGAACATTATCAAGCCAACCACTGCGTTTGATCAGTGCTGCCGCTAAATGCTCTTTAATAGGTGCCTTACCTTGACCTTCTCGGTAACCACGTTCAGATAAACGCGGCCCTGAATAATCGATATACATGGCCACACCTTGACGCGATAAACGCGCAACAACGCGTACATTGGCATCTTGTTTATCAACATTTGGCCGCTGTTCAAATAAATCATTAAAATAATCAACAATCGCATCTTTGATCACTAAACCTGAGAACTGGGTATTTTTAAGTGAGTCGTTGGTACCATTAAAGTCGACTGCAAAAGTTTGCGTTGGACCAAACCATTCCTGCCAAGGCTGTGAGCGAGCAAAATTGTAAAGGCTTTCTTTATTATTAACGCCCTCCTTCTCTTCGATCAACATCAGCACTCGTGTCGCGAAGCGGCTCATTAAACAGACCTTTTGTGCTAATGTAGTGTCGGCGTCAAAACGCACAGAACCGACTGTTTGTTTGGTCACCGTAGCGCCAATGTCAGTAAGTTCATCAACCAATAAATTTTCGATTCCGATAGAAGTAAGTGCGATAAAATGCAAAGTAATAACCCTTAATAGCTAATTGCGCGGGATTATAACATAGGTTGGGCGACAAACACGCGATAAACAAAGGAACTACAAAAAATATGCTTAGGCTGTTTTACTATTTTGTGCGTGGTTATAAATTGGATGGACACGATTGTTAAGTATACGAATAGCTTCAAATTGATTAAGGCTTAAGTTTTCATCAAGCTTAAAATGCTCAGATAGACAAATGCATAAAGAGGCTTCTTTACAGTGGTCAACAATCAAAAACTCACCACTTTGTTCGCTAGTTTGCAATTTTATAACGGCTTCTATACTGGGCTCATTGCCTTTGTAGGGTTCGAAAAACCAACTTTTTGCCAGCATTGGCTTTAAATAAAATTTAGCTGCTGTCGCATTGAGCGCAATTTGACATAGCTGCGCGCCATTCCAAAGATTAAATCCAGCAAGATATTGGTAAACCTGCTGATAAAAGGCGGCATCTTCTAAACTAAAGTTAGGTTGGGTTAAAATAGCATCGGTGAGTTGACGTAGTTTATAAGGCGTGCACAGCTGCATATCTTGATCTAAATCGATCAATAAACGATTTCTTACTGGACAAGCAATCCATTTCCACTGCTTTGATGCTTGTAACATGCGTTCCCTACGCCCCTACTAATTAATCTTATGAATATTGTAGTATAGCGGCTTTTGACCAATTAATATATATTTCTTTAGAACATTTATTGAACGATCAAAAGCTTAAATAACGGATCCTTATAAGCCTTGCAGGATCGTTTTTACCAATTGCGGTCCTTTATATATAAATCCAGTGTATACCTGTACAAGATCCGCTCCTGCTGATAATTTTTCTTTCGCACTGGCTGCATCATCAATTCCGCCCACTCCAATGATTGGCAGTTTTCCTGCGGTTAAACGTTTTAATTCTTGCACTACATGAGTGGAGCGCTCACGTACTGGCTGACCTGAAAGGCCTCCGGCTTCATCAGCATATTGTTGTCCATGCACCGCAGCACGCTCTAAGGTAGTATTCGTCGCTATTACACCATCGATGTTGTTATTTAATAATGATTCACTAACTTGAGCTATTTGCACAGCATCAAGATCTGGGGCAATTTTTACTAGCATTGGCACTTGTTTATTATGTTTGGCGATCAAATCAAGCTGCTCATTTTTAAGGCTTTGCAATAGATCATCCAGTGCAGCACCATATTGCAGATCGCGAAGTCCAGGCGTATTTGGTGATGAGATATTGACAGTAATATATGAGGCATGTTCAAACACTTTGCGCATACAGTGGATGTAATCGTCTTTACCTTGTTCATTTGGGGTATCTTTATTCTTACCAATATTGATACCTAGAATGCCGTCGTATTTAGCAGCCTTAACGTTATTAATTAGGTTATCAACACCTTTATTATTAAAGCCCATACGATTGATAATTGCATTTGACTCCGGCAGACGGAAAATACGCGGCTTGTCATTACCGACTTGTGGACGAGGTGTCACAGTACCTACCTCAATAAAGCCAAAACCCATCTTTGCAAACGCATCAATGCATTCTGCATTTTTATCAAGGCCAGCTGCTAATCCTACTGGGTTTTTAAACTGTAAACCTAAAAATTCGACTGGACGATCTGCCACTGATTGCGACCATGCAGCACTGAACGGGGTATTGTTAAAACGGCGCAAGTTATGAAGTGCAAATTCATGGGCCCATTCCGCATCACGGGTGAACATAAAACGGCGAGCAAGATCGTAAAACATGAAATAATCCTCTTAATAAAAAAATACCCCAGACTAGGCTGGGGTATTGTATAACAATTTTAACGATTAACTCATTATTTTCATGTGGGAAAATAATCAGTCAGTATCAATTGCTTATTTTGCAGATGTATCACAGTTATGACTAAGTAGCATAAGTTCACGTAATGCAACTGAGAACTTAGCAAAATCATGACTTTGTGAAGTCTTAAATTCAGCTAACATTTGCTTCCAGCGTTGTAGTAACAAATCTTGGCTGTCCATCCACTGATCAATTTGACCGTCAACATCTTTGTTATCACCAGCAAAGTTATTTAAAACAACTTCAGATAGTGTACGTTGTTGCCAATCAAGTTCTTCACGGTATGAAGCGCGGGCCAATGCTTGCCAATGATTCGCCACTGGCTGATGAGTAATTTGGTCAAGGAACCAATGCAGTCCCATCCGTGCACCTAGTTTGAAGTAGGTATTAGATACCATATCAATACTACGCCCTGAATTTGCAGCAACTTCTGCTAAGTCCATTACTGAGAACAAGCTAGAGAGCGATACAATACGTGTTGCAAGCTCAGCTGGCACTGCACTTTCAATAAGCTTGTCTGCGGCCGCAGATAAACGTTCACTTTCTTTTTCAACCATGTAGGTAGTTAAGTTTGCACTTAAATCAGCGAAGGTCGGTGCAAAGAAGGCAATTGTTTGCTCAATATTTTGCGCTTTATTGCGATGACGTAAGAACCAACGCGTTGCACGGCGTACTGTACGACGTAATTGATACAACATTTCAGTTTGCACTGCGGCTGGGATCTTGTTATCAAGATCAACAATTGCAGACCACGTATCACGCATTTGGAATACTTCACTGGCAACAGAGTAACATAGTGCAACTTCAGCTTCATTAGCACCAGTTTCTTCATGCATACGTACCATGAAGTTAAGGCCCATATCGTTAACGATATTGTTAGCAAGTTTAGTTGCAATGATTTCTTTACGCAGTGGGTGATTATCCATCGCTGCATTAAATTTTTCACGCAGTGGTAATGGGAAAGATTTCACTAACAGCTGACGATAATACGGGTTTTCTGTAATCTCGTCTGTCACTAATGACTCTTTTAATACCATTTTCGCATAAGAAACAAGTACTGATAGCTCTGGACGAGTTAAATCTTTACCTGCTGCCGCGCGCTCGGCTAACTCTTCATCGCTTGGAATAAATTCAATTGCACGATTTAACTTGCCATCTTTTTCAAGGGCATGAATAAAGCGTACTTTTTCTTTAAGCGTTGATGAGCCTTTTGATTGCGTAATTGACAGTGTATGCGTTTGACGATAACAGTCTTTCAGTACCAGTTGTGCAACTTCATCGGTCATTGAATACAGTAGTTCATCACGTTGTTTACGCGTTAAATCACCGGCAGTAACTAAACCATTAAGTAAAATTTTGATATTTACTTCGTTATCAGAACACGCAACTCCACCTACGTTATCAATGAAGTCAGTATTAACGCGACCGCCTTTAGCAGCAAATTCAATACGTCCTAATTGGGTTGCACCTAAGTTGCCACCCTCACCGAGTACTTTTGCACCAAGCTCACTACCATTGATACGTAGGGCGTCATTTGCACGGTCGCCTACATCTGCATCGCTTTCTTTACTGCTCTTAATGTAAGTACCAATGCCGCCATTCCATAATAGATCGAATTCCATCATTAAGAATGCTTTGATCAGCTCGTTTGGTGTCATGCTGGCTTTTTTAGTGCCCAACATTTTTTTCATTTCTGGCGTTAAAGTGATTGATTTAGCCGCACGTGAGAACACCCCGCCGCCCGCTGAAATCAAGTCTTTGTTGTAGTCTTCCCACGATGAACGAGGTAAGTTAAATAGGCGCTCGCGCTCTGGGTAAGACGTCGCTGAATCTGGGTTTGGATCAACAAAGATATGCATGTGGTTAAATGCCACTTGTAAACGGATATGCTTGGATAACAACATACCATTACCAAATACATCCCCAGCCATATCACCAATTGCAACTACCGTAAAATCAGTTGTTTGTGTATCAATGTCCATTTCGCGGAAATGACGTTTAACCGATTCCCATGCACCTTTGGCTGTAATACCCATTTTCTTATGGTCATAACCTACTGAACCACCTGATGCGAATGCATCACCTAGCCAGAAGTTATATTCATTGGCAATGCCATTGGCAATATCAGAGAAAGTGGCTGTACCTTTATCAGCTGCTACAACCAAATATGCATCATCTTCATCATGACGAGTTACATCAACCGGCGGCACAATTTCGCCTTGGATAATGTTATCTGTGATATCTAATAAACCACGAATGAAGATTTTGTAACACTCTTGGCCTTCTTTGAAGAATGCGTCACGATCCGTTGGCAGTTGTTTACAAACAAAGCCGCCTTTTGAGCCTACAGGTACAATAACTGTATTCTTTACTTGTTGTGCTTTAACTAGACCAAGTACTTCAGTTCGGAAATCTTCACGACGATCTGACCAACGCAGGCCACCACGCGCAACTTTACCACCACGTAAATGCACACCTTCTACACGTGGAGAATAAACAAATATTTCAAATGCCGGTAATGGCAATGGCATATCTGGAATTAAGCTTGGATTTACTTTGAACGACACATAAGACTTAAACTGACCTATGCCATCTTTTTGGAAGTAGTTAGTACGCAGCGTAGCAATGATCATATCGACGTATAAACGAATAATACGGTCATCATCTAAGTTAGCAACGTTTTCAAGTTCTACATAAATTTGTGTAATTAGCTTATCAAGCGTTTTAACACTAGCAGGGCTTTTAACAGAGAACTTTTTAGCAAATAAATTAACAATTTGCGAACCAATGTGCGGGTAATTAGCTAATGTGCTCTCGATGTAGGTTTGCGAGAAAGTAACCCCAACTTGGCGCATGTATTTTGCATAAGCGCGTAATATTGACGCTTCGCGACCAGTTAAGCCACCCATTAACACTAAACGGTTAAAGCCGTCATTTTCTAAACGGTTACTCCACACACTAGTAAGTGCGGCACGAAAACGTGCTGATACTTTATCGAAATCTGCAATGCCTTTGCTATCAAGTAGCATTGAGAAATCCATGATCCAGTTGATACGGCCATCGCTGGTTTTAACTGAATAAGGCGTTTCACCAATGACGCGCAAGCCAAAGTTTTCAAGCATTGGCATAACGTCTGATAAATGGATTGGCTCATCTTTGTGGAATAAGCTCAGACGTACAATGTTGCTGTTCGCTTCTTCTTGCGGACGGTAAAACAACATTTCAAGCTTGTTATCGTCATTCAATAGTTCAAGCTTTTCAATATCAACAACAGCGGCACTTGGCAGTACTTCATCTTTGTATGAACGAGCAAACGCATTACAATATTTGCGGTTTAATTCGTTACCACGTGCTTCACCCGCAGACTCTAACAGTGCTGATTGTAATTTATCTTCCCAAGTACGAGCGGCTTCTACTAAATTATTTTCGATGTCTTTCACGTTATATTCTATATTGTTGTCAGTCACACGCACGGTATAATGAGTACGCGCCAGTGTAGACTCAGAGAAGAAGGTAGTAAATTCGACTTTATCGTCTGAATTAAATGCATTGCCTAAAATATCTTGTGTTTCACGGCGCAGCGCTGTGTTATAACGCTCACGTGGTACATAGACCATGCAAGAGAAAAAACGACCATAGGCATCTTTACGCACAAATAAGCGACACATATCGCGCTCTTGTACTTGTAAAACACCCATTGCAACTTCAAGTAACTCGCTTTCACGGGCCTGAACAAGTTCATCACGCGGATAGGTTTCAAGAATATTTAATACCGCTTTATAAGCATGAGTGCCTTTGGCAAAATCACACATTTCCATGATGCGATTTATTTTACTTTTTAAAACTGGCACATCAGCGGCGCTGTTGTTATAAAAACTTGATGAAAACAACCCGATGAAACGGTCTTCGCCAATCACATTCCCCTCATCATCAAAACGTTTAATCCCTACATAATCTATGTATGCTGGGCGGTGTACGCGTGATAACGAATTGGTTTTTGTAAGGATCAACAGGTTATTGCTACGGGCTTCTTGACGGGCAACTTCTGGTAATTCAGATAACAGGCGAGAATGCTCTTCGGTTGAATTCTTCATTAAACCTAAGCTGCTCTCGATTTTACCTTTGAGCTGGTAATCGCCTTGTACTGGCGACAAATCGTATTGGCGATAGCCCATTAATGTGAAATTATCTTTTACTAACCAATCTAAGAATTCAACAGTCTCTGCGACTTCACTTGCATTGTTGTTATGGTTACGTTTTGGTAATTCTTTACTGACCGCAATTAACTTTTTGCGGATCGGTTGCCAATCTTCTACCGCAGTAGACACATCGTTCAACACTGACTCAAGCTCTTTTTTGAACGAGTCAATCACTGAAGAATCTGTTTGGCGATCAATTTCGATAAAAAACACTGTTTTTGTAGAGCTAGACTCTTGTTCGGCTTTTAAATTTGATAAAGCCGAAATTTTAGCGTTTTTATCGCGTTGAATCTTAAGTGGGCTGTGTAATAGCAAATGAGATGCGATATTTTCGCGGGTCATCGCCATACGAACAGAATCAACTAAAAATGGCATATCTTTAGCGATAATTTCGACGATTGTGTGTGATGACTGCCAGCCATCTTTTGCTACTTCAGGATTGAAAACGCGGATCACCGCATCATCAGAGGTATTTTTTTCTAGCGAGTTCCATAGGCTAAGTGCAGCGCCATATAAGTCACTATCATTGCGATGTGCCAAATCTTCTTTAGACATATTGCTGTACAAGGATTTGGCGAATTTCTCAACGAGTAACACATTATCAGCGTGAACTTTTTTCTGGATCAGCTTACAGACATTATCTAAGATAACCGAGGCTTGCCCTTCATTTCGTGTCATTACATGTTCCTTAAATCTATACCACCTACTTAGATGGAAAATTTGTACAGCAATTTATTGTGTGGAGTCAGGCAAATTCTAACCCTTTTAAAATTAATAAACAGCCCTTTCGATGAAAACATTTTAAGCATTTCAGTTATTTGGTCATCTATTCACAAATTATAGATATAAATGGCCTTTACAGGCCATTTAGGAGCAAAATTATTCACATTATTTTTTCTGGTCAGTCCAGATCAAACTACCAATTGCTGGTAAAAGTAATACTGCGCCAAGCATATTGACTAAAAACATGAAGGTTAACAATATTCCCATGTCCACTTGGAACTTAAGATCAGAGAAAATCCAGGTGCTCACACCAATAGCTAACGTGATACCGGTAAATAACACCGCACTACCACGCTCAACGAGTGCATTACGATACGCCACTGGTAAGGCAACACCTTGCTTTAATTGCCCCATCATCGATGACAAAATATAAATCCCATAATCCACCCCAATACCTACACCTAGTGCAATCACTGGCAACGTTGAAACCGTCAGACCGATTTCAAGTTGTACCATTAAAGCTTGCGCAAGAGTCGATACAATATACAAGGGTAACACTACCGCTATGGTCGCTTTTACACTCTTAAAGCTAATCAAGCATAAAATAATAACTGCACCATAAACGTATAACATCATAGGTAATTGTGCAGCAGAAACTGATTCATTCGTCGCAGCCATGACGCCGACAGGCCCTGAGGCCAACTTAAACTGCAGCATATCGGTTTGTTCTTCAATGGCAAATTGCTTAACACTGGCAATGATATGTTCAATGGTCTGCGCTTTATGATCATCTAAAAAGATAATCACTGGCATAACTGAACAATCACCATTGAGTAAACCGGTACTGGTTTCGACTCGTGAGGTAGATTGCACCAAACTTGCCGTATTACGAGGCAAACTTTGCCATTTTAAATTACCTTCGTTATACCCGGCATTAACCGACTGCGCTACTGAGCTTAGGGATACTGCTGATTGAACACCTGCTAAGTTTTCAACTTTATATTGAAAACGACTAATGCGATCCATTACGTCGTGCTCTGTACATGCTGCAGGGTAAGCTTCGACAATCACTTTTAGAATATCGGATGAAATTGTATATTTGTCCGATATTAAAAAGGTATCTTGGTTATAACGGGCATCTTGATGCAATGACGGTGCACCTGCATGTAAATCGCCGATATGCATTTTCCCTGCTTGCCAATAACCTACAGCAAACAATACTAAGGTGCAGCCAATAATGATTTTCGCGCATTTTGGATCCGTGGCTTTGACTAACAGATCACGAATTGAATCAAGTAAGTTTGGTTTTTCGCTGTTGCCTGATTGAATATGAACTGTGTTTTCAAAGCGCATATACGATGCCCATACTGGCAATAAAATCAAATTAGTAAAAATAATAACAGCCACACCTAAACTTGCTGTGATAGCCAGTTCACGAATTATACCTATATCTATGGTTAGTAACGTCAAAAAGCCGACCGTGTCTGACAGCAATGCAATACCACCGGGTATTAACAGCGATCTAAAACTAGCCTGACAGCAAAGACGCGTATTACTGCTTCCTTCGGCGACTTTTTTACCTATTGCATTGATCATCTGTACGCCATGACTTACGCCGATTGCGAACACTAAGAATGGTACTAGAATCGACATTGGATCTAGACCAAAGCCTAAGCTCGACAATATCCCCAACTGCCAAACCACGGCAATAATTGAACAGGCTATAGGTAAAATAGTGAGCTTGATGCTGCCGCAAAATAACCACACCATGATGAGAGTAAACGCGATAGCAATAGCAAAAAATAACACAACCCCTTTCGCACCTTCGGCAATATCACCGGCCATTTTGGCAAAACCAATAATGTGGATACTTACTTTATCAGTGCTCAATGGCTCTCGAATTTCGCTTTCTAGCTTTTGTGCAAACGCTAACGTATCTAATTTTTCTTGCGTTTGCGGATCAGTTTCCATCAACTGCGCGGTTACCATCGCACACGAATAATCAGAGGCAATCATCCTGCCTACGACTTTCGCTTTTTCGATATTCTCTTTAACAACCGCTAAACCTCGTTGATCAGCAGTAAAATTGGCGGGAATAATTGGCCCACCCGCAAAGCCGTCTTCAACAACTTCAACAAAACGTGCACTGGGTGAAAAAATTGAATTCACTAACGGACGATTCACCCCAGGAATAAAATATAACTGATCATGAACGGCTTTTAATTGGGTGAAAAACTCAGGATTAAAAATATCACCGCTATCATCACACACTGAGATCAAAATACTATTTGCGCCACCAAATTGCTTTTCATGCTTTAAATACACTTTCATATAATCATGATTAAGTGGAATATTTTTATTAAATGAAGCATCAAGTTGGATTTGTGTGGCTTTAAAACCTAAAAAACATGTTATTAAAATAAAACTTATCACCATCATTAATCGATGACGAAAAACTGCTTTCTCTAAAAAATTGACGATTGTGTGCATTATGGAGCCATCCCCTTCACTTTAATGCCATTTTCTGATGCCATAACCAATTGATTTTCAAAAATAACGGCATCAAGAATTGCTTTACCATCCGCTAACTGCTCAATAGTAAGTTGATTATTTTTATAGTGGAAAATCACACCGCTGTTGGCAAGTAACAACCATTGATTATCACCGCTAGCGATAATACTATTGATTGTGGCGGTTTTATTATTACTTATTGGTTGCCATTGCTCACCTACCTGACGGCTAAAAATATTGCCTCTTAAACCCGCGACTATTTCTTGCCCTTGTTCATCGCTGGCATAAGCAAAAAAAGAACCCCGGTAGATTTCTTCATCGCGTTGCCATGTTTTTCCGTTGTCTGTACTGTGCGCTAACAAACCCATTTCGCCCACTAACATAAGTTTATCTTTTGTTGTGACAATACGATTAAAGTGCGGCAATATTGATGCAGTTTCGGCTTCATAGCCTTGAGGATCGGATTCTTTTAAATCATTTAAGTAATCTCTATCATCTGCAAATAATAAAGAATCCAGAAAACGCTTTTGCCAATGTTTGCCACCATCACTGGTTTCATAAAACATACCATAGGCACCCACAGCAAAGCCGTGAAGTTCACTGGTAAATAAAATATCTAAGCAAGGTTTATCTAATTGCGTATTCACTTGTTGCAACTGCCAGTTTGCACCACCATCATTGGTATGAACAATAGTCGCATCATGCCCGCAAGCCCAACCGAGTTCACTGCCACTGAAGGCAACCGCCGTTAATAACACTTGCGTTGGAACGCTCGCTTGTTGCCAATTTTTTGCATTACTGCTTGTAATAATAGTGCCATGTTTTCCGACAGCGACCAGTTGCTTTCCTGTGTATTCAATATCAGTCAACAGGGTTTTATCTGCTTTAGTTGCGACAATTGCAGCAAGTGGTTCAGCTGCAATAGAAAGAGTTGAAAGGCTCGCCACAGCGGCAAGACCTGCATAAAGCATGTACTTCATAAATTAAAATCGCCTTGAAAAGAATGTGTTTGTCGGTATATAACGTGCAGTCGGGGGACTCGGTTAGTGTCATGACCCAGTGCGTGTCAGAGTGACAAACGCGATTTGAAATAATAAAAAAGCACCTAGATAATTCCAGGTGCTTAGAGTGTATTAACGACCTTCGCGGCGCAGTGCACTTGAGGTAAATTCATTATCATTAAACGATTGTGAGAAATCATACATTTTCTCTTGGTTATCTAAACCAATCGCTAGGTAACGGCGTGAATTCAAATCGTAGTAAACGTCTAATGTACTCCAGTTAGTGAGCGCATCGTAATAGTTAATTGTATGAGCCATCGCTACACGGTACATTTGGTCACGGTTATCATAGATATCCGTCACTTGAACTTGCCAGCTATCTTCATCAATATAAAATACGCGCTTCTTATAAATATGACGAGTGTCGCCTTTCAGATCTGCTTCTACAACCCAAACACGGTGTTTTTCATAACGTACATGTTCCGGGTTGATGTGACCGGCCATCAGAATATCGTCATACTGTAGCTTATCACTGTGTAGCTTATAACTATTGTATGGTACATAAAGCTCTTGCTTACCTTTGAGCGTCCATGTGTAGCGGTTTGGCGAACCGTTAAACATATCGAAATCATCGGTTGTACGCAAGCTATCAGCTGCTGTTCCTGGTGCATCATAAGCAACATTAGGGGCGCGGCGTACCCGACGCTGGCCAGAATTGTAAGTCCACGCTTGTCGCGGAGTTAAAATTTGGTCCATGGTTTCATGAACTAATAGCGCCGTGCCAGCTAAACGCGCAGGCTCGGTGACTTTTTGTTTAAATTTAAACAAAATATTAGATTCTTGTAACTCTGCTGGTGTTGCTTTTGGATCTGAGTACTTAACTAACAGTTGCTCATCAAAGCCAACTAAATTATATGAACCTGAGGCTATAGGAGCTGCTTGACCGCCAAAACGCTCAATTGACAGACCACGGTAGCGTAATAAATGGTTCCAAATTGCCTCTAAGCCAGTTTTTGGAATAGGAAAAGGAATACCAATTGCGGTATTTTTTATCCCATTACCTTCTTCTATCAACTCTGCAGTTGGTGCGTATTTTTTTGTCGCATCATAGACAAACTGTGGGTTTGAAGCACTGCGATGAGTAGTATAGATATTCATTTTAAACGTATCTGGATACGCTTCAAAAAGAGCTACTTGACCAGGACTTAAATTTGCTTTGTATTTATCAACATTCGATTTATCAATGGTGAAAAGTACTTTGTCGTCAGCGTACGGATCTGGATGATGCATTCCCGGCGTATAACCTGCCGGTGCTTTAGTAATACCACCTGTCCACGCAGGAATCGAACCATCAGCATTACCTGCTTTTTCTGCACCTAAAGGAGTTAGATCTGCACCTAAACGTGCTACTTCTTCACTGGTCATTTTGGCAACGACCGCTGTTGTAGAAAACAAACTACATAGCGTTAGTGCAATGAGGGTAGGTTTTTTTATCATCATGATACCCCTAAATTGAATATTTAATATTGAAAGAAACAAAATCACGGTCTGAGAAAGTATTTATATCACCGCCACCCCAGAAAGAGTTGTAGCTAAAGTCAAATGACCATGCATTTTGATAATTAAAGTTCGCTGTAACACCAAGTGACTTACGATCTTCTATAAATAAGAACATCGGATCGGGTGTGTTACCATTTACATCGTGCGAAAATACAATACGAGGTGAGAAGTTAACTCCTTTGAAGAAGTTATAGTAATCGCCTTTGGCAATTAAGCGATATCCCCACGATGATGCTGATGCAAACTCTTTTTGCTCTGGCCCATTTGATAAAGCCATATGAAGTGTTGAGTAATCATCGGTACCTGGTCCAGTCATAATACCGCTTCGACCAGTGCCTGATACATTTAAACGCATTTCATCATATTCAGGCATGTTATTAATGTGCACACCACCAATTTCACCCACAACAGCCCAGCTATCAGCCCAAAGTGATGGGCCAAATAAATGTGTTGCTGTAAACTGCAATTGGCTAGTATTACGCTCAATATAACCTTTTGCTAATTCGCCAGGTCCTACAACGCTAATCGCATCCCCCGGACTCATTTGTGAAATACCTGCAAACTCAGGACGAAGCCCCGCTACCGCTAACTGCTCAGGCATAGCAGCATAAAGCAATTCTACGTCATCGATTTGTAATGGTTCGTCTTCACGGAAGGTGAACTCACCAGCAAACGCTGTTTCACCAATTGATGTATTAAAGCTTAACCCATACAGTTTAATATCTTCTGGATACTCATTGGTTGCTTTAGCAAATGCTTTTAAATCAGAGACATTGTCAGAAGTGATTTTAGTCGTTGCTAACATGGCTAAATCTTGAGCCATTGAGGCTTGTGTAAAGTTAGATACGCGACCAGAGATAAGCGGGCGACGACTATGGTAGTTTACATGATAAAGTGCAACCTCAGTGTCATTAAACTCTGGTAAAAACATACCTAAACGTAAACCATATTGGCCACCATCATCAGGCTCAGTTTTACCATCCCCTCCTTTGCCTTTAAGCGCGACTTTAGTAGGGTACGCTAGATAAGTTTGTGCTAATAACGCTTTACCTTCAGGGCTTGCAGGATCGATCCCTTTAGCGGCAGCAGCTTGACCAAAGGTGGTCATCAAGTTATTTAAGCTATCAGTTAAAAACGCTAAATCTATATCAGGGTTAGAGGTAAAACCAAGCTGTACATTTTGCTGATAACCATTTTCTGCGGCAAAGTCATTGGTTGAAAAATACGTACCAGCTGCAGGTAAGCGTGTTTCATGCCATTGGTACTGGTAAAAGCCTTCCAAAGTCACATTTTCAGTGATCCCTAAAGATGCCCATAACATACCAACTGGAATAAAGGCTTCTTTTAACTCGGCACCAGGCGCTTTTAATCGGTCAATATCGACCGGATTTACGTTAATACCGTGAGAAATTAATGTGCTTTCACCCCAGTTTATAACTTGTTGGCCAAGGCGAATAGAAAGTGGATTATTACCCTCATTCAAATCAAAGTTGGCCCATACGTAAGCATCTAATAGACGAATATCTGCGCAGCTTTGTTTTTTAGTGTCTTTATCATCACAAGGATCAACTCCTTGGCCTGAAGTTGGATTAACATAGGCGCGATCGCCATCCATCAATTCAAAATCATAAAAATACATAAAACGGGTGAAAAGGCCGTAGTTATCTTTGTTGATCGATAAATCGTGTGTCCCTTTCAACAGCTTTGAAAAAGACTCACCACTATCAAAGTTCAAATCCCCAGCGTCACCGTTATTAGAGTAAGAGCCAGGTTGGGCCCAGACATCTTGCGCTGAATAAATAGGATTTAAAACGGAGTTGTAGCCTGTCCAATCAAAAGACGGGTTATTACTTTTCCCTATTAAGTTAAAGTTTCGGTCTTCAACACGAATACTTTGCCCATAAGAGAAAGTCGAGTCGAAGGTTATATCAAACCCTCCGGCCTCAAATGTTGCAGCCTGTGTTGGTGCTGCTGATAACCCTAAAGTAGCGGCTGCGATGCCTAGTACTAGTTTATTTTTAACAAAAAGCGATCTTCTTATCATTGTGTGTCCCCCTGTCGCGGGTAATTTTGTGATCAAGTTATTGTTTTTAGTGTAGTCGTAACGATAGAAGCGAAATAAAGAAATTACAAATAGAACGCGTTCAATCGGTCATAATTTTTCTGTTTAGTTGACGTTCACCTAATGGTAAGACGTCCTACCAGATAATTTATACACGTAAATTAACAATAGGACAAATCGAATTAACAAAAAAATAATATTATAAGTGATTATTTTAAAATATTGTTTTAGGCAACACGTTCCAAACGTAAAAATTTATGCTCTGGGGTAAGCAAAAGTCGAAAGCGCCCTCTTACTCCTAAAGAAGAAATAAAAGGACGCAAATGGCTGGCCGCAAAACGTACTTTTTTGCCACCATCTTCAATTACTTGAACTGATGTATACTTACCTTCATAGTAATCCATGCACTGTTTGTAAGTTAAGTTCAGTAAAAAATAATATTCGACCATAATTTATTGTAGTGCTTTATCAACTTTTTCATACAAGTCGTCACTTAAATTATCAAGCAAAGCAAGACGTTGCAGCTGAGCTTTGATAGCAACCGAACGTACTTCATCGTATCTACGCCATGACATAAATGGCGTTAACATACGTGATGCATTTTGAGGGTTGATTGCATTAAGCTTAACTAATAAGTCACCTAGCAATTGATAACCTGTGCCGTCTTCACGGTGAAACTGTGCGGTATTAAAATGGCTAAAACTGCCCACTAACGCCCTGACGCGGTTTGGGTTTGAAAAATCAAAACAAGGGTGATCATATAACTTTTTGATATTAATAATGGCGTCATCGCCACCTTGCATTGCTTGCAATGCAAACCACTTATCCATCACTAACACATCATGGCGCCACTGACTGTCAAATTGGTTTAACAACTCTTTTGCTAAGGGATTGTCAGCTTTTACCACCGCACTGAGCGCGGCGAGTACATTGGTCATATTGTGTGAATTAGCAGTACTAACAAGGAGTTGATTAATATCAAGCTCATTAATTTTTGCCAAATAATGTAAGCACATACCTTTTAATGCACGTATAGCGACAGCTGTTGCACTTACAGAGCCGTCATCAATTAAACTTTGATAACAGTCTAAGAGCTCACTACGCAATTGCTGAGCAATTTGTAACTCAAACTGATTTGTCACTGCAACCAATTGATCCACAGGGATCACATTAAACTCAGCTGCGAGGGTATCAAAACTAGGCAGCTTTAATAATTCCGCAATTAAAGCTAAATCTCCCTCCTGCTCAACTAATAAACTACGTAATGCAGAAATAATTGCTGGATCCAATTGATTATTTTCAGGTGTTGTAATGGCCCCTTTAACTGCCCCAATGAATAATTGTTGTTGAGCATCCCAACGCGAAAAGTCACTGCGCGCAAAGCGCATAATGTGTAATAATTCAGTGGCTGTATTTTGTTGCTCAACAATACACGGCGCAGAGAAATCCTCTAGTAGCACCGCTACAGGCTTCGCGGTTAAACCATCAAAGCTAAACGTTTGCTGCGCTGTTGTGACATCTAAGACATGATCAAGTGGCTGTCCTTCAAACTGTAAAGGGACAGACTCGCCCTGTTGATCAAGTAGCTCGATAGCAAATGGGATATGTAATGGCGCATTTTCTGGCTGATTAAGCGGTGCCAGCTGCTCTATGTGCAGTGAAAAAGTACCATTGAGCTTATCAAACTCTTGTTTTACGATTAGCCGTGGTGTGCCAGCTTGGCTATACCAACGTTTAAACTGAGTTAAATCGATACCTGAGGCATCACTCATAGCCGCAACAAAATCATCACAGGTGACGGCTTGCCCATCATGACGCTGAAAATAAAGTGCCATGCCCTGCTGGAACTTTTCTTCTCCCAATAACGTGTGCATCATGCGAATAACTTCAGCGCCTTTGTCATACACAGTTACTGTATAGAAGTTATTCATCTCAATCACTTGTTCAGGACGGATCGGATGTGCCATAGGACCGGCATCTTCACTGAATTGATGAGTACGCATTACTTTAACCGCATCAATTCGATTCAGTGCCCGCGAGCCTAAATCACTGCTAAACTCTTGATCACGAAAAACTGTTAAGCCTTCTTTTAACGACAGTTGAAACCAATCACGACAAGTCACTCGGTTTCCTGTCCAATTATGAAAATACTCATGGCCAACGATTGACTCTATGGTGTGATAATCTTTATCAGTGGCGGTTTCTTGATTCGCCAACACACATTTAGAGTTGAAAATATTAAGACCTTTATTTTCCATCGCGCCCATATTGAAAAAATCCACAGCAACGATCATGTAAATATCTAAATCATACTCAAGATTAAAACGCTGCTCATCCCACCGCATTGATTTTTTAAGTGATGCCATCGCATGAGGGGTTTTCGGTAAATTCCCTTTATCAACAAACAAGGCTAAATCTATTGTACGACCACTTTGCGTAACAAAGGTATCTTCAAGTACATCAAAGTCCCCTGCAACAAGTGCGAACAAGTAACTTGGCTTTTTGAATGGGTCTTGCCATTTTGCAAAGTGACGGCCATTGTCTAATTTACCTTCCGCTAATTTATTACCATTTGATAATAAATGAGTAAACTGCTCGTCAGCAATAATTGTCACGTCAAAGCTTGCAAGTACGTCTGGGCGGTCAAGATAATAGGTTATTTTTCTAAAACCTTGCGCTTCACATTGTGTACAATACGCACCGCCAGATAGATATAAACCTTCTAAAGATGTGTTAGTTTTTGGCGCTATTTCATTAACGATTGTAAGCTGACATTGCGCTGGTAAATTATGGATCACAAGTTGCTCATCACGTAGGTCATAATCTGTATATGCGTTGTTATCTACAGTAATTGAGATCAGCGTCAAATCAATGCCATCAAGCACTAAATCTGCCACACCAGCTATTTTTTTCGTGATCGTCATTACACTCGTAACACGGGTGTTTAACGGCAATAAATCAAAGGTCAAATCAATGTGATCAATTAAAAATGGTGGAGCTTGGTAATCTTTAAGATACTGTGCTTGAGGTTTTTTTAATGCAGTCATGTGAAACTCCAAAGTGGCTCCTCTTGACAGAGGAGCGTATAATTTATGGCTATTGTTTTGGCTTAATACGTAAAATTTTAATGCCTAGGTAAGCATAAATAACAGCTAGTAATGGATTAATAAGATTAAAAAATGCATATAGCGCATAATCAAATGGGTTGATCAGTAATACACTTTGCATATATGCACCACAGGTATTCCAAGGGATCAGAGGACTGGTTATCGTCCCGCCATCTTCTAATGTTCTTGATAAATTAACAGGTTTCAAACCACGCTTTGCATATTCTTCTTTAAACATCCGACCAGGGACCACAATAGCGATATACTGATCTGCAGCAATTACATTGGTACCAATACAGGTCGCAATAGTAGCAGTAATTAAAGAGCCAGTGCTTTTGGCAATTTTAAGAATACTTTTTACAAAAATATCTAATAAACCTGTTTTTTCCATAATGGCGCCAAACATCAATGCCGTCATGATCAGCCACGTTGTGGTTAACATGCCAGACATCCCACCACCACTGAGTAATGAGTCCATTTTTTCATCGCCTGTCAGGATACTAAAGCCATCAAAAAATGTACTCCAAACCAATTTAAAATAACCGACAATTTGCCCCTGGGAGCCATCAATTTGTGTTGCAATTAGGTCTGATTGAAAAATCATTGCCCATACTGCACCAAGTACCGCACCGATAGAAATTGCCGGAAATGCAGGCATTTTTTTAATTGCTAACACCAGTAAAACAATCAGTGGCACCAGCATCTCTAAACCTATATTAAAGTTTTGTTGTAGAATAGCGGTTATTTCATCAATACGCCCAGCCTCACTTGACGCTGTGGCATTAAAGCCCATAAAAATAAAGATGATTAATGCAATCACAAAACTTGGTACAGTCGTCCATAGCATATGATGAATATGCTCGAATAAATCAGCTCCCACAACCGCAGGAGCTAAATTTGTTGTTTCAGACAGTGGACTGAGTTTATCGCCAAAGTAAGCCCCAGATATTACGGCACCGGCCGTCACTGTTTGCTCTAATCCAAGGCCAGTAGCAACACCGAGTAGCGCTACACCTATTGTCGCCGCCGTGGTCCAAGAGCTACCAATACTCATTGCTACAATGCCACAAATTAAACAGCTTGCTGCGTAAAACCAACTAGGATTAATTACCTGTAAACCATAATAAATAAGTGTAGGTACAGTGCCTGACAGCAGCCAAGTGCCGATCAGCGCGCCAACCATTAACAAAATTAATATAGCGCCCAAAGATAGAGTGATCCCCTCTATCATCGCTTGTTCAAGTTTTTTCCAAGTATAGCCATTTTTAAGGCCAATAAGAGCAGCTGTAAATGTAGCAAACAGTAGCGCAATTTGATTCGGTCCTGATGACGAACTATCACCAAATAAATAGACAGCAGCACCTAATAAACAAATCAGTACAGAAATTGGGATCAAGGCATCGAAAAAGCTGGCCTGTAGGATGGGTTTTTCTTTTTGTGAATTCAAAATTAAGACTCCTACGCGCATTTTTATGCGCGTTTAATTATTATTTTTTAGCACAGACGCGACGCTTAGCCTAACTAAGTTACTTACTTTTGTCAGCGTTTAATCAGTAATTATAGCAATATCAAGAGTTTTAGGCAGCAAAAAAGGCGCCAAAGCGCCTTTTTTATTAATATGTAAAACAAGTTATTTCTTAGCTACACGACCAAACTTAATATAATCTTGGGTAATTAATGCAGCTTCTTCTAGGAATGGATCTAAGTCGTCTAAGACATCAGGCGCATCATCCAAGCTCTCAATCGGTTTTTCACCTAAACGAGTAAGCCTTTCATTAGTACGAGCTAATGCACGCGCTTCACCATCGTCTTTTTCTTTAATACGCTGCGCTTCTACAAGAGAAATAGTTTTCCGGTCTTTCTCTTCTTTATAACGCGTAATATCTTGAAAAACATAGTTAAACTCAGGTTCTGATTTAATGCGTTCAGCATGCGCTTTGCTTAAGTAAGCAATAGCTGGGTGTAAGTCATCAACCGAGTTATATTTGGCGCGTACGATACTGTCCCACGGTAATGCATTATCCTCTTGGCTTTCGCCCCATTCCGCTGGATCAATTGCTGATGGGAATGAAATATCTGGGATCACACCTTTATGCTGTGTACTACCACCATTGATACGATAGAACTTTGCAATCGTATATTGCACACTGCCAAGTGGATTATCGTATAAATCGTAAGCACGGCCTAAGCCCTTATGCTGTTGCACAGTGCCTTTACCAAACGTTTGCTCACCAATTATTACTGCTCGACCATAGTCTTGCATCGCTGCAGCAAAAATCTCAGAGGCAGATGCGCTGTACCGATCAACAAGTACTGTTAGGGGGCCGTCGTAAAACGTAACACCATCGCGGTCTTTTTGCTCTTCAATGCGATTATTTAGAGTATGAATTTGTACCACTGGACCTTGGTCAAAAAACAAACCAGATAGTTGTGTTGCTTCATATAATGAACCACCACCATTTTGGCGTAGGTCAATTATAATGCCATCTACTTTGGCTTCTTTTAATTTCGCCAATTCTACTTTAACGTCTTTAGACAAGTTGTTATAGAAACCAGGGATCTCAATAACACCTATTTTGCTGGTTAAATCAGAATATTTTGCTTTGAATACTTCTGATTTTGCCGCTCTATCTTCGAGGCGAATTTTATCGCGAATAATTTCAACTACTTTAGGCGCGCCATGATCATCAGCACCTTTTAAGTATTGTAACCGCACCTTAGTGCCTTTTGGTCCTTTGATTAAATCAACTACGTCATCTAAACGCCAGCCAATGACATCAACAAATTCTTCTTTGTCTTGAGCAACGCCGATAATACGGTCGTCAGCTTTAATTTGCTCCGATTTATCAGCAGGTCCGCCTGGAACTAAGCTGCGAATAACCGTGTAGTCTTCGTCGTAGCTAAGTACTGCACCAATACCTTCTAGTTCAAGATCCATGTCCATTTTGAACTGTTCAGCTCTGCGTGGCGATAAATAGGAGGTATGTGCTTCAATACTTCGCGCAAAAGAGTTCATTACGATCTGAAATACATCTTCACTATTGGTTTGCACTAAACGTTTTTGTGCATTGTGATAACGCTTAGTTAATAATTCTTTTATACCAGGCCAATCTTTGCCGGTCATTTTTAATCGTAGTGCATCATATTTTACACGTTCACGCCAAAGCTCATCTAACTCAGCTTGCGTTTTTGCCCAATCAGCATCTTCACGATCAAAGTAATATTCATCAGCCTTATCAAAGGTCATTGGTGTTTCAAGTAACTTTAAAGAATACTCATAACGCTCAAACCGACGCTGCATGCTTAGGTTGAAAATATCAAAGGTAAAATCAAGTTTACCGGTCGTTAATGCATTATCAAATTGGTTGCGGTATTGCTCAAATGAGGCAATATCCGCAGCCAAAAAGACGCTTTTATTAAAATCAAGGGATTCGATATAACGGTCAAACACTTTACTTGAAAGTGCGTCATCAAAACGAATTGGTTTATAATGTGCACGAGTAAATAAGTTTGTCACCCGTTTGCTAGCCGTACTATGCTGACTCTCTTGCGTAAGTACTGGCAAGTCTTTTGCTGTAACTACATCATTAACATCAGCAATATCTGATGCAAATAATAAACCTGAATACAGGGCGGCAACTAACGGAATGAGCTTAAACTTCTGACTCATACACAACTCCTTAATTTATATACAGCTTAAATAATGTACAGGCTGTCTGCTTTAGTTTTAACTTGCATGCCAGTTACCAACTCTACATGAACGTCTTCTTTGTTCACTTCAGTGATTACTGCATTAACAAGGGCTTGGCCAAGTTTAACTTTAACTTTGTTATTAACCTTGACCTCACTTGCTGGTAAAGGTTCAATTTTACCTGAACGTTTAACCGGCGCAGCTTTTGCTGGTGTGGCATTAACTTTAGCGTTTTTATCGCCTGGTTTAGCGAATTGGCCTGGTTTCTTTTTGTAAGATTTTGTGTCTGAATCATTACGTGGACGTTGTGACTTTTTACGTTTAGCCATTTTCGCACGACTTTCTTCAAGTGCTTTTTGAGCATGATCAATGTGCTCTTGTTCCACTTTAGCATCTTGATTTCCATCAAGATCAATACGAAATTCAGACTTAGTCACGGCTTCTAAATAACGCCAGTTAGACGTATATTTTCTCAGTGCTTGACGTACTTGCGTCTTACTAACTTTTTCAGAACCTTCAATTCGCTCAGCGATATCTTTAAAGATACCTACTTTCAGCGGCTTGATGCCGTCTTTTTGTTTAAAACATTGCGGAAATTCTTGATATAAAAATTCCAACACTTCATTAATATCTTTTAGCTTGTTTGTGGTTTCCATTTTAGAACCTATTTTTCACATCTTTTCATCAAGGGACGAATCGACGTAGTGTGTTACCCAGTCGACCAGCTCTTCAAAGTCGGCTTCAATTACAGCCATATCACCTCGAAGGTGTTCCCAAATACCATTTATAATTTCATCAATTAATTCACATTCAGTATCATCAGGAAGACGATCCCATGCAATGTGGATTAAATCGTTGAGCGTTTCCGCTACATGCTCTTCATCCCCTTCCCAATCACCTACATCAGTGATGGCAAACAGATAATCCTGTACATTTACTAAGTCTTTCATGCAATAGTTGCCTCAAAGCACGCGATCAGTGCTTCTAAACCTTGCTTATCATCAGCATCAAACCTAGCAATACTTGGGCTGTCGATATCTAATACAGCAAATACCTCACCATTTTTGTGGATAGGTATTACTATTTCAGAGTTAGACGCCGCATCACAGGCAATGTGGCCTGCAAATGCATGTACATCTTCAACAAGTTGAGTTTGCGCAGTTGCAGCGGCAGTTCCACAGACCCCCTTTCCGACAGGAATTCGGATACATGCAGGATTACCTTGAAACGGACCAAGTACTAATTCAGTTGGTGAATCCATCAAATAAAAACCAGCCCAATTTACATCATCGAGTGACGTAAATAACAGCGCGCTAATATTCGCCATATTGGCAATAATGTTAGGTTCACCAGTAATTAGCGATTCAGTTTGTTTAACTAATGACTGGTAAAATTCTTGCTTTTGCATACCAAACTACTTCTTATCAAACATACAGTAGCTAAAGGTACTCTTTGTCGCCAATAATTGAAACCTTTTCAGGGCAAAAAAAAGCAATTTGCCCTAATTTTCAGCAAGCTTGGTTAATAATTCTGCTATTGAGGAGGCTGTTGTTTTATCGCACCTAACCTTAATCCATATAAAAACAGTCCCGCCGCTAAAGCTGACATCGCGGTATTAATTAAAAAGACCATACCACCTGTTGCACTGAGTAAGTAACTAAAAATTGCACCACCGAGTAAACCTAATGTCAGTACTCCCGAATAATTAACTTTCGCGTACTTGTGCATCAATAAATATCCGGGTACTACAAAAGCAGCCATGGTTAAACCGACAATATGCGCGTTAGCTATCGCACTCATAAGTAACTGGAAAAAGGTAGTCAGCGGATCGGTATTGAGCGTTAATGCATAATAAACTCCTAACACACTGCCAATGATCACAGGTGAAAGTAATGATAACCCAACACTTTTAGCAAGCCGATGTTTCATAATGCGTCCTTAAAATCATACCTGAATAAATACTAAGAATGCATGATGTTTTACAACATCGAAATAGAGACTATGGTCGTAATTAAATAACTACATAAAACTTAGGCACAAAAAAGCCCGCTAATTTAGCGGGCTATTTTATATGGTGGAGAGATAGGGATTTGAACCCTAGAGGGGCTATAAACCCCTGCCGGTTTTCAAGACCGGTGCATTCGACCACTCTGCCATCTCTCCGAAACATTTATAAATCACGAATAAGAGTGTACTCGCAATTATTTTAATTAGGTGGTGGAGAGATAGGGATTTGAACCCTAGAGGGGCTATAAACCCCTGCCGGTTTTCAAGACCGGTGCATTCGACCACTCTGCCATCTCTCCGCACGGCCTGCATAATAGAGAAGGCAGTGCTCTTTGTGAAGCTTTTTTTTCAAAAAAGTGTTCAAGTGCTTAAAAAATCATTGATTTGTTTATTCTTAACTCACCACTGGGTAAAAATCACACTAAATTGAACTTTTCTTTTTAATTATCGGTCTATTGAACTACAAAGGTTTGCCCAAATATAGAAGTCTTGGTAATCTAACTTCAGTTTAATTATCGGAACTTACAATAGGTTTCTAAAGGAGCTCTAAAATGGCATTTAATCATTCGTACAATACCGCTAGACCGGTTATGTCGACCATTGAAACAAACAAGGTACTTAAAAACACCTATTTCTTATTGGCCATGACATTAGCATTTAGTGCTGTGACGGCTGGTATCTCAATGGCATTACAACTACCTTATTTTATGGGGTTAGTTTTTACTCTTATTTCATTTGGCCTTTTATTTGTTGTAAATAAAAAAGCCGAAAGCGCGTCAGGCGTTGCATGGGTATTCGCTTTTACGGGTTTAATGGGTGCGGGACTTGGTCCGTTACTTAACCATTATGCAGCGATGCCAAATGGCCCAATGCTTATCATGCAAGCGTTAGGATCAACTGCACTGATTTTCTTTGGTTTGTCTGCGTATGCACTAAATACTAAAAAAGATTTCTCTTTTATGGGCGGTTTTTTAACGGTAGGCCTTATTGTTGTGATTGTGGCCAGCATTGTTAATATCTTCATCGGCAGCTCGCTAATGTTTATGGTATTAAATGCAGCGGTTGTATTGATCATGTCTGGCTTAATCTTGTTTGATACAAGCCGCATCATCAACGGTGGCGAAACAAACTATATTCGCGCTACAGTCTCTTTATATTTAAGTGTATATAACTTGTTTACTTCATTGCTTGCACTGCTTGGCGCAAATAATGACTAATTAAATAGTTCTGTTAAAATAGCCCCTCTTTAGGGGCTTTTTTATTGGAATAGTTTTGGCACGATTTGTACTTTCTCTGCACAGCGCACCATCGGATCATGATACCACGCAACGTTTGGTGAAATTTGCACAAGCATGTTTAACACAAGGGCATAACATTGATGCCATTTTTTTGTATCAAAACGGCGTTTTTCATGCCAGCGAGCAACTAGATTTGGCAGCTGATGAATTAGCGATTAATGCTTTATGGCAACAATTACATGAGCAAGGGATTCATCTTATGTTGTGTGTTACTGCTGCCGAAAAGCGTGGCCTTGATATAAATAATACCGGTGTTTTTGCAGTCGCAGGGTTAGCTGAGTTTGCAATGCTTGCCAGTGATGCGGATAAATGGGTGCAATTTAAATGATCAATGTATTAGTTTTAAGCCACCATAGTCCTTTCGATGATTTACATATTCGTGATGCATTAGATATGACATTAATATTCGCTGCTGTTGAGCAAAATATTAGTTGGTTATTTAGCGGCCCTGCGGTACTAGCCCTAAAAAAACATCAACAACCTGAGCATATAGGTTTAAAGAACTACTTTAAGACCATCAGAACGCTAGAAATTTACGATGTTGAAAACATTTATGTATGTGAAAAGTCTCTGCTCGAGTATGGCCTTGATAAACATAACTTGTTAGTAGAAGTAAAAGCGCTTAATTATCAGCAGCAAACTCAACTTATAGCCCAGCAACAACACATAGTGAACTTATGAGCACTTTACACATATTTTCCAAGCCACTTGGCTATTACAACACGGATCAATTAGTTAACCTGATCCAGTCAGCAGACAAAGTATTATTATTAAGTGACGCATGCTTTGCGATTGCCCAATTTAGACAGCTTGCAACGCACTTATTAATACTTGCTGATGACGCCAAGGTACGAGATATCACAATCAATCAGCCCGATCACTCGCTTAGTTATGACGACTTTGTCGCACTAACATTAGCAACATCTCACTCTATTACGTGGTAATACATGCTTGAATTTAATAATCAAATTATCGACACGGATAAACAAGGTTACTTACTTGATCACTCGTTATGGAGTGAACAATTAGCCTGCGTTATTGCCGAGCAAGAAAACATTGAATTAACCTCCCAACACTGGGAAGTGATTCATTTTGTGCGTAATTTTTATTTGGAGTACAACACCAGCCCAGCAATAAGAATGTTAGTTAAAGCAATGGCAAAAGCACTGGGTGAAGATAAAGGCAATAGTATTTATCTGTATACTCTTTTTCCTAAAGGCCCAGCTAAGCAAGCAACTAAAATTGCTGGCTTACCAAAACCCGCACGGTGCATCTAGCAATGACAATAGCTAAACCAAATAATACAGCAAAACGCCGAAATAGCGGCCGTAGCTATAATCGCGGTGCAATTACAACCAAAAAAGTGAATAACTCAATAAAGCGCGAGATAAAACCAGCCATTGCCGCCAGTGAGCGAAAAATTGTCTTATTTAATAAACCATTTGATGTGCTGTGCCAGTTTACTGATGAAGCAAACAGACAAACCTTAGCTGACTTTATTACCATTAAAGATGTATATGCTGCAGGACGATTAGATAGAGACAGTGAGGGCCTGCTATTGCTCACTAATTGTGGGAAATTACAAAACACTTTAACAGCGCCAAACAAAAAAACCAGTAAAACTTACTGGGCACAAGTTGAAGGTGAACCAACTGATGCAGCAATTAAACAACTGTGCCAAGGCGTCGAGCTCAAAGACGGATTAACATTACCAGCCGTTGTTAAACGCATAGATGAGCCAACTTTATGGCCACGTAATCCTCCCGTTAGAGAGCGAAAAAACATTCCAACCAGTTGGCTCAGTATTACCCTTACCGAAGGACGTAATCGCCAAGTAAGAAGAATGACAGCACATATTGGCCACCCTACTTTACGTTTAATCCGCTATCGTATTGGTGACTATACGTTAAAAGGAATTGATAATGGCCATTTTAAAATAATCGCAGATGAACTATAGCTGTGCTTGAGCGCAGCTATTTCAAATATGCCTAGTAGCGCTCAGCTGATTTTTTGTATCAATCTTCACTAACAACGATACAATTACGCCCTTGTCTTTTTGCTTGGTACAAAGCTTTATCTGCCGCATCAGCAAAATAGATATAATCGCCAGTTTGGGGATTATGCAAAGTTTTAATGCCCATGCTTAGTGTTATATAGCCAATATCTGTATATTCATGCTTAATAGCTAATTGATTAACTGCTTGCTGGATTTGTAATGCACTATGTAAAGCCTTTTTCGGATCAGCCTCTGGCAGTAACACCACAAATTCCTCACCGCCAAAACGGGCAACAAAGTCCTTTTCGTGATTCATCGTGGCCACTGCAATACATTGTGCAATTTGATACAAGCATTCATCGCCTTTAATATGACCGTAGTTATCGTTGTATTGCTTAAAATAATCAATATCGATTAAGATCATTGATAACGGCTTTATTTTTTTATTCATTAATTCAAGTTCATTGGCCAACTTCTCATCAAAACAACGTCGATTGGCAATTTGTGTTAATGAGTCTAAAAATGCCATGTCTCGAAGTGTATCTTCAGCAGCTAAATGCTGTGTTACATCCTTAAATATAGCTAAAAATTCGTGCCTAAAATATCTTCCCGAAATTTCCATCATTATATGGGAGCCATCTTTACAAGTAACACAATAAACTTGTGGTTCAATATCAGTATCATTTTCTAACGCAAAGCTAAGAGCTTGTTGCCACGTTTGTCGCACCCACATCAGATAATGTGGATCTGGGTAAGCATTAAGCCACCAATCATTAAGTGTTGGAATATCCTCAATAGTGTAACCGAACACATCTACAAAACGTTGGTTTATACGGATTATATTCTCGGTGAGCATACATACATTACACAACGGTATTGGCACTTGCGTAAATAAATTAACGTACTCACTCAAATCATGCTGGCGGGTTAGTGGTTTATTATCTTGCGTTGAGTAATCACTATTTTGCACGATAACAGCATTATTTTGACTCGTTTTTACGCGCATCGATAGCGCGAAATGCCATTCTTGCCACCAGGTTGCTAACTGTGAAACGAGAAAATACTCAGACTCACTTGAAGTTTTCAAATTCACGGCAACACTTTTAAGTAGGCAATCTACTTTACTATATTCAATTACTCCCAATTGTTGATAATTTAAAAGAATATTTTCAAAAAGCCTATACGCATCAACTCTTAAAATACTGCGCGTGTCATCAACCATCGCTGTTAATTGTGATTTAGAATTACCAGCATATTGTGCAATGAAGTTAATTATTGATTGTTGATAGAAAATATAGTCCATATACATTGCCCATTAATTACGTGTGCATAAAAACATGCACTTGGAAGTACACCAGAATAATTTAAAGGAATGTAAGCAGATGCAAATATTCGGCGTGAGAAAATTCGTAAAGAGTAGTTGATTAATGTAAACAATATAAAAGTGAAATCGCAATTTAAAAATACCCTTAATAACTTTATCAGGTCCAGTAATTTACGTTATTTTAGCAATAAAACTTAGCCACTGTTTATTAAACAAACAAAAAACTATCATGTAAGAATAAATAGGGGTAGATTTATCATCTGACAGTGTATAAAAGTGCTAGCTCTTATATATTTTAACAATCCAAAAAGACGACTTTGTGGCGCACAATATGCTTATTTTGTTAAATAACTCAAGTATGTTACTACACTGCCGTTATACATTATTGTATGAATAAACTCTCGACTTAAAATACGGTATTAACTACATTATCGCCCGCATGGGATTAGATGCTAAATGGATATGACCAATGAAGAACTAAATTTTATATCAGATCTTTTCCAAGTGACGGTTCCTTCAAAATTGAGGGACAATCATACACTGACATTACAAAGCTCTATCCCTGCCAATATTGCTGAATTACTAAATAATACAAAATTAACACTACTGGCTGAAGTTGGCGATTATCAATTATGGTTTCCACTTGAAATAAGAATTGATAAAACAGGCGTTGTAACCCCTGTATTAAGCGCACCAGAGGTCATCGACACACAAGGAATAAAGCGCTGTTGGCGTGGCGGGAACCTCAATATTCAGAGCCAAGACTTTGAAGTTGAATCAATCTCAAGTACTGGACTTTTTCTAAAATCAACGACTCAAAAAGCTCCTTTAGCGATTGAGCAACAGATAAAATTAACCCTTCCAAACAAAAAAAATATTACTATCGACATCAAACCGGTACGCTTTAGTAAGCGAGGCATGGCTGCCAAGATCACTCATATTCATCAAGGGAAAGAACATCTAAGGGCTTATTTATTTGAAGCCCATAAGCGCCAAAATGCCAATTTATATGAGTCCACAAACAGCTTATAAATATAATTCACAGTTGTGTATTAGTCGCAGCTAGTTGCAGTGAGGTTAGTACAGAGATAAGCTAAACCTTTATTGTAATAAATGAAGGTTCTATGAGCGAAAATAACTATCCAATAGGTACTCAAGGCACGCCTTGGAATGATAAAGATAAACAGTGCTGGTTTAACCTACAAACGATTAAACGTAGTTATCAATCTGAAGTTGTAACTTTAATCAACGAACTGGATAATGATTTCGAGGTTGAGCAATATGGTGCGCTCAGTTTTGATCCTACTCGCTACCCTCTTTTTATTATTAAATCAAAACAGTGGGCATCGAATAAACCGAGCATATTGATCACCGGTGGCGTACATGGCTATGAAACAAGCGGTGTTCATGGCGCATTACATTTTATGAAAACGCTAGGTATGAAATATGCTAAAGAGTTTAACTTACTGGTTGCTCCTTGTATTAGCCCGTGGGGATATGAAACCATTAATCGCTGGAACCCAGCAGCCATAGATCCAAACCGTTCGTTTTATTCACCAAGCCCAGCACCAGAGTCAGCAGCACTAATAAATTATATTAAAGCACAAAATATACCTTTATTAGCGCATATTGATCTGCATGAAACAACTGACACTGACAACAGTGAGTTTCGCCCTGCACTTGCGGCTCGTGATGGCAAGGTTAACACTAATTGGAATATTCCTGATGGTTTTTATCTTGTCGCTGATAGCAATAAACCTGAACCGCAATTCCAAAAAGCGATTATTGACACTGTTGCTAATGTGACTCAAATTGCCCCCAGTGATGAAAACAATCAACTCATTGGAGTGCCATTAGAACAACATGGTGTGATCAATTATGCAGCACGAGAACTCGGTTTATGCATGGGCTTTACAGATGCACAGTATGTCACGACGACAGAAGTGTACCCAGATAGTCCGACGGCAACAGATGAGCTATGTATTACAGCACAGGTGGCTGCAATTAAAGGTGCATTAGATCACCTGCTTACAAAATAATTATGACTAGGGTCTATTGGTAATTATATTTAGGCCCTATTCTGACATTTTTAATCTGGTTATATATTAATCACTGATTAATTAATGCAAATTTATAAAAAATTAAAAAATACCTAGACTCCGCGTTTTAATTGTATAAAATTCGCGCTCTTAAATTTTCTTACAAGGAAGCACGTTGAAATTTAGCAATAAACATGGACAGGTTAGTTTACACCGCGAGCAAAATATAATCATTGCTAATTTTTGCGGGAATCTTAATGCAAGTTTAGTAACCTCATTTAGCAATTGCTTATTTGAGCAGGTTAGTCAGCTTGCCAATAAACCATGGGGATATATCAGTGATTCTCAAAATTTGTTGGCTGCAACTCCTCAGGCAGAGCAACAACTTACAGTGTTGGCCTCTGCCATGGTTCGTAATGGATGTATTGCTAGCGCTTATATTTTTGATTCAGCTATCGTAATCAATCAAATGCAACGCATTATTCACAATGCAGGCCTTAGCGTGGATATTCGTCACAGCTTGTTTAAAAGTTTAGCGCAAGCTAAAACCTTTATTAACCAAACAATGAACGATAAAGCAGCTCAGTTTCACTCTGTGTAAATTAGTTACGATAAAACACACTGCTTATTGATGTATTAATGCTGCTATCTTCTTCGGCTGTGATCACAAAATCAAGTTCATTGAGCTTACTTGGTAAATCATAGCCATCGGCAACCACAGTGACCGGGATGCGCTTCATTTGACCAGGCTCGACAGCTGTAAGTTGAGGACTCTGTAACTTAGCCACATCAAGACCGGTAATCGCTACTCGGTAATGCACTAACTGCTGTGTTTTATTAATTATTGTCAAGGTGTAAGGGTTTTCAACTAAGCCCTCATAATTTACTCGATATAATGCATTACGATCACGCAGTACTGACACTTCGATTGGCGTGCGTTGAACTAACCACGCTAACATACTGACCATTAATAAAACCGTGAGTGCGCCATAACCAACCAGTTTCAACCGGTATGGATTAGTTTGCTCGCCAGCCATCTGCTTTTCGCTTGCGTACTTGATCAAGCCTTTTTGATAGCCAAACTTATCCATTGTGTCATCGCATGCATCGATACATAAACCACAGTTAATACATTCATATTGTAAGCCGTTACGAATATCAATCCCTGCAGGGCACACTTCCACACATAAATTGCAATCTACGCAATCACCTAAATCTAAGGCTTTAGGATCGGCCTTACGTTTACGTGGACCACGACTTTCCCCACGCGCACTATCGTAAGTGACAAGTAATGTATCTTTATCAAACATTACAGCCTGAAACCGTGAGTATGGACAAGCAATGGTGCACATTTTTTCTCTTAAGAAACCGGCATTTCCATAAGTACAAAAGGCAAACAAAAATACCCAAAAACTAGTGATGCCCGACCATTGCAGAGTAAACATATCCCCATACAAGCTTTTAGCCGGAATAAAGTAAGCCATAAATGACGTTGCTGTAAACAATGATATGATTAACCAAGCGCTGTGCTTGATTGTTTTTTTCTGCCATTTTGATAACGTCCACGCGGATTTATCTAACTTTATACGTTGATTACGTGTTCCCTCTATACGTTGCTCCACCCATGAAAACATCAGCATCCAAATTGTTTGTGGGCATGTATATCCACACCATACCCGGCCAAGCCAATTGGTAACAAAAAACAACGCAAAAGCGCCTAACATAAATAACAACGCCAAGATCATAAAATCTTGGGGCAGTAAGGTCAGCCCAAAAATAGCAAACTTTTGACTCGCAACATCTAGCAATACCGCTTGCTGGCCTTTGTATGGGATCCAAGGAATAAGAATGAATGTAAGCATGAGTAACCAACCAAGGTTACGGCGAATACGCTGGAAAAATCCTTTTTGCTCACGGATATAAATAGGCCCTTCATGCTTATAGGGCTTGATGATCATATCTTCTTCTTTAATATCAAATTTCATAATAACTACTTACTGTGACGGTTAGGCCTGTAAGTTTGCAAGTTTCAGACCAAACTGAAATTAAATTAAGCAACTGAATATTAATGAATTTTTATTTAATAAATTCGCTAAAATCGCGATATTTAGCGAGTGTCGTGATATTTAACGATTTTTACGGATCATCAACTTGCGCATTTTTGATCGTAACGTACTCTCCGGCATGCCTAATTTAACTGCCGCGCCTTGACTGCCAGAAATTTGCCAATTTGATAGCTCTAATACTGCGATGATATGCTGTCTCTGCGCTTCGTCAAGGCTCAGATCCGTGTTTAGGTTAGCGCTAGCATTGGCATCAAGTGGTTGCGATAACTGCAATACAGACTGCTTTGATAAAATAGCCTCTCGCTCTAGTACATTCTGTAATTCACGAATATTACCCGGCCAATCATACGCTTGTAGCTGTGTTATGGCTTTTTCACTGAGTCCTTTGAGCTGTTTACCAAGACGTTTATTTAATTGCGCAATCAAATTACTACACAAGTATGGGATATCTTCTTTACGCGCTTTCAGTGGTGGAACTGTTATTGGAAATACATTTAGTCGATAATATAAATCTATTCTAAAGCATCCTGACTGCACCATTGCCCATAAGTCACGATTAGTCGCAGCAATTACACGAATATTAACTTTACGTGTTTGGCTACTGCCAACACGTTCAAATTCATGCTCTTGCAATACCCGTAACAACTTACTTTGCGCTTCAAGAGCAAGCTCTCCAATTTCGTCTAAAAAAATGGTGCCATTATTAGCCAACTCAAAACGTCCTTTACGATGCTCCTTAGCCCCCGTAAAAGCCCCCTTTTCATGACCAAATAACTCAGATTCAAGTAAGCTTGGCGTAAATGCGGCGCAATTGACCTTAATAAAGGATTGCCCACTGCGCCCACTTAAGCGATGTAAGTTACGAGCGACTAATTCTTTACCTGTGCCGTTCTCACCTAAAATCAACACAGTGCTATCGGTCGGGCTAACAAGTTTTATTTGCTCAAGCATGGTTTGAAATACGTGGCTTTTGCCTACCAAACCAGACTCTTGCCAATCTTCATTAAGTTCTGCTATCAAATAGCTATTTTGCTCTTTTAATTGCTCACTTAAGTGATTCACTTGCGCTAAAGCATCACGCAGTGCGTGCTCTGTCTGGTGTTGTTTTGATACATCGCGAAATATCGCGACAGCGCCGATCAACTGATTATTTTTATAAACGGGTGTAGATGTATATTCTACCGCAAAACAGCTGCCGTCTTTACGCCAAAATACCTCATCTTTAACATGGCGATGCTTGCCGTCAAACATAGTGCAATAAATCTGGCATTCATCTGCTGGATATGGCCGCCCGTCAGCATGGCTATGATGATGGTACTGATGAATTTTTTTACCCAGCAACTCATCTGCATGCCATCCAGTCATGCGTTCAGCAGCGGGGTTTACAAATACCGCATTACCACTTAAATCAAAGCCATATATTCCCTCACCAACAGCGTTGAGTAATAAAGTTGGATCGTCTAAAAACTGTTTTATCATTGCTTACACCGAATTCGCGAAATATCGCGTTCATTATGCCTATAATGGCGAAGATTTGCACCCTAAGTGACTAAATCATACCGCTCATTAAAGCGAAACTATCCGTCGTTTTGCTTCATCATGAACCGCATCTAAAGTAACTGTAAGACTACAGCACTCATTATTAATCAATTGAAAATAATATTAATAAATACCCAACTATCATCAAGGAAAAGTTAATCAACTTGTAATTTTACTATATTAGCTTTGCAAATATGTATTAACTGCAGTGTCTGCACACTTCTTATTTAATTATTGCATAATCTTTGCTTACAATTTCATCTCTGGTAGTAGTTACATTCTTGGTTGTAACCGATTAAACTCAAAAAAACAATATTGTAGGGTCACATGTCGTTAATTATTAACAACCTTGAAAAACACTATAAAACGGTTACTGCGGTGAATAAGCTGTCATTTGATGTGCAACCAGGAGAGATTTTTGCTTTACTTGGCCCCAATGGTGCGGGGAAATCATCATTAGTAAAAATGATCGTTGGTTTTTCTTCTCCAGATAGTGGCTCTATTCAACTCAATGATGCAGGACAAGCGTATTCATCGATTCCGGCACACTTACTGGGCTATCTACCAGAAGACCGAGGTCTCTATCCAGAAAAAACAATAAAACAAAACCTACAATTTTTTGCAGCATTACACGGCGTAAAAGATAGCGAATTTACGCAGCGCTGTGACTATTGGTTAGCGAAGTTTAATTTAACTTCGCGCTTGAATGACCCCTTAAAATCACTTTCTAAAGGGAACCAACAAAAAATCCAATTGATCACTGCAATTTTACATAAGCCCAAATGGGTGATTTTAGATGAGCCATTTTCTGGCTTAGATCCTATTAACCAGGAATTAGTTGTTGAATTTTTAGCGCAATTAAAACAGCAAGGCATGACCGTTATTTTAAGTGCACATCAGATGGCGATGGTAGAAAAACTTGCTGATCGGGTATTGCTATTAAATCAAGGTGAAAGTGTTTTATACGGCAAACTCAGTAATATACTTCAAAGCGCGCAAAATAATAGTATTCAAGTCGTATTCAACGATCCAATTAATCAAACTTACTTTGAGCAACTATGTGAACATTATTGTGTTGAGCAAATAAAAGTACAGCAACTAACTATCACCCTAAAGCAACACCAATCACTTAACCAGTTACTTCCTCAGTTAATCAGCATCGGGGAAATATGTGAATTCAAAAATAAAGCTCAGTCACTGCATGCAATTTATTTACACGCAGTAGCTGAGCATAACGCTAAACTGGATCAAGGAACGACGCTATGAATAAATCATCACTTACACAGCAACAGCTCTGGATTGTTGCAAAATGGGAGTTCTTGCATTTTTTTAAATTAAAACAAGAAATTATTTCGAAGTTGATCATGCTCGCTATTGCTGGAGTTATTTATTTTTTTGCCACTGCAAACAGTCAACTTGAACAAGGTTATCATTTAGCAAGCAACCTCGAGTTTAGCGTCAAAACAGAGCCTACATCGACACAATTTAAGTTTACCAAACATGATGATTTAACTGCCATCATTGCAAATTTAGCTGAGGATACTGGCTATGATGGCGTACTTAAGTTTGACCAAGCGACTCACTCATATACGTTAATAACGGCTGTAAAATCAGCATGGCAAACAACATTGCAATCGCTCCTTAGAGCGCAATTGCAACAAGCTCAATTTGATAGCTTAGGCTTAAGCGAGCAACAACGACTAGGATTGACGAAAAATATTTCAATTGAACATAGGGTACTTGACGAGCTTTTGAAAAATCAAGCTGATCGTAGTCAAACATACACAGCATTTGGGGTACTGATATTATTATTTGTTGCGATGTTTGGGATCTTTGGCCAACTCTTTGTCAGTATTACCGGTGAAAAGCAAAACCGCGTAACGGAGCAATTGCTAGCCACCATGACACCACAAACATGGATAGATGGTAAGCTACTTGGGCAAATATTACTTGCAGTAAAAACCATGATTGGCACCTTGCTATCGATTATTTTATCGATGCTATTTTTTACTGTTATCATTAAACAACAAGCCCTCAATTTAGACTTTATTAATTGGTCATTACTGCCTTGGTTGTTAGCCTATGCGATTGTAGGTCTTGGCATCTGCGCTGCATTTATGGCTGCGATCGCAGCGGGTATTGATGATCCTAATCACAGTAGTAAAAGTGCCTTAATGATGCTGCCATTGGCACCTATTGTGATTGCATTTTTTGTTATCGATGCACCAAACAGTGTTTTAACAATCGTGCTTAGTTACTTGCCGATCACGGCATTTGCGGTTATGCCGGTGCGTATGTCATTAGTTGAAATACCAATTTGGCAAGCACTCTTATCCCTGCTTCTCAGTATTGGCTGTTTTTATTACTTACGTGTATTTGCCGCTCGTATTTTTAAAATGGGTATGAATATGTACGCAAAAGAACCGAGTTTAAAGGCTATGTGGTTGAGTATCTTTAAATAACAAAACATATAGGCAGATAGCGTTGCGTTATCTGCTATTTAATGATTGTGAGTTTTGCTATTTATAAAATCAGTGAGAGCAAATAGCACACCTGATATCACAAAAGTAACATGAATTATTACTTTCCACATCAATTCATCACTTGAGTGACTAGTAGAGCTTATAAACACCTTTAACAGTTCGACTGCAGAAATGGCAACAATTGCGCTGATCAATTTCATTTTAAGACCAGAAAAACCTACTTTACCCATCCATGCAGGGCGATCTTCATGATTACCAATATTTAATTTAGAAACAAAATTTTCATAGCCACTAAAAATAATTATTAATAATAATCCTGCCAGTAATGCGGTATCAACCAAGGTCAAAATACCCACCAGTAGTTGCTCATTAGTAGCGCTAAATGTATTTATCGCCATTTGATACAGGTATTTAAAAAACTTCAAAAGTAACAGTACAATTGCAACGAGTAAGCCTATAAAAAAGGGAGCTAGTAGCCAGCGGGCTCGAAAAATAAAGCTTTCAACAAACTGTTCTAGTTTAGATGCAACACGAGGTGTGGTGTCAGGTAGTTGGCTTTGAGACATAATTATTCCTAAATTGATAGCTGGCGTAAGATAGCATTGATTAACATAAGTTTCTCATTATTTTACCGTCTCTTATTACATTATATTTGTCTTTACGATAAAAATATTTCGTTATCTTTTATTGTCATTTCGTTTAAGAATCACTTACCAACAGCATGTTGCTTGATTGGATCACTGTTGTTTTTGAATATAAAACAGCAGTCACTACATTTTTTAGGAATACACGAATGAAAAAAGCATTGCTAGCGCTTATCGTAGCGCCATTATTTGCAGTTTATGCAACTTTTGCTGTTGCTGACGATGCTGTTGAAGCTTCCGCCGAAACAATTAAAGAATACACTGAGATGTGTTTAAACTGGGCTAAAGACGACGACATCAGCAATGAAGAGCTTAAACCATACGTACTAAAGTGCGTAAATGATGAACTTGAATCAGAAGGCTATAAAAAAGTCACTGACGTAAAAATCTAACGTCAAAAATGCCTCTAAAGGCATAATTTTTGATATAAAAAAACCGGAATTGACACAAGAGTGTGCATTCCGGTTTTTTTGTTTTCAGAGCTTAGTATTCTACTCAGCGTCCTTTTTTGTTTTTGCAGCGGCTTTTTTAGGTGCGGCTTTCTTGACTGTTGCCTTTTTAGCGGCTGGTTTTTTCTTAGGTGCGGCTTTCTTCTTTGCCTCTTCAACCCACTTTCCTGCATTGAAATGTGCAGTCCAGCCTGTTGCTTTACCGTCAACCTCAGTCATTACATATTGTTCTTTATTCTTACGGCTATAACGAACAATTGCTAAGTTACCATCAGGATCTTTTACTGGTGCATCAGCTAGATAATAAAACTTAGGTGAAATACGATCTCTAAAACGCTGTAACTCTTCCACTTTAGGGGCACGAGTTTCACGTGATTTAGGGAAGGTATTCGCTGCTAAGAAAATACCTGCAGCGCCGTCACGTAGCACAAAGTATGCATCAGATTTTTCACACTCTAACTCTGGTAACTGAACAGGGTCTTCTTTTGGTGGCGCTGCTTCGCCGTTACGCAGTAATTTACGGGTGTTTTTACACTCATCATTACTACAGCCAAAGTATTTACCAAAGCGCCCTGATTTAAGCTGCATATCTGATGAGCATTTATCACATTCAATGATAGGGCCATCATAGCCTTTAATTTTAAACGTGCCCTGCTCAACGACATAACCCTTACAAGCAGGGTTATTACCACAAACATGTAATTTACGAGTTTCATCTATCAGGTATGAATCCATTGCCGTTTCACAAATTGGGCAACGCTTCATTTGCATCAATGTTTCGGTTTCGACATCTTCAACGTCAGCGGCAACCGCTTCATCACCTGACACTAAGTTCATAGTGGTAGTACAACGTTCTTTTGGCGGTAAATTATAGCCTGTACAGCCTAAGAAAACGCCAGTAGAAGCTGTTCGAATACCCATTTTTCTGCCACATGTTGGACAGTCAATATCAGTTTCGACCATTTCATTTTTACGCATCCCACCTTCATCTTCTTCACCACTGGCTAAAGTCAGTTGTGTAGAAAAATCAGCGTAAAACTTGTCAAGTACCTGTGTCCAGACACGCTCACCTTCAGCGATATCATCTAACCGGCCTTCCATTTTTGCAGTAAAGTCAAAGTTCATCAGATCAGTAAAGTTCTCAACTAAACGATCGGTGACAATTTCACCCATTTTTTCTGCAAAGAAACGACGGTTTTCAACACGGACATATCCACGATCTTGTATCGTTGAAATAATTGATGCATAGGTAGATGGACGACCAATACCACGTTTTTCAAGTTCTTTTACTAAACTCGCTTCACTAAAGCGTGCTGGCGGCTTAGTAAAATGCTGTTTTGGATCAAGTTCAACAAGGCTTAATATCTCGCCTTCTTTAATAGCTGGTAGTGATTGATCTTCTTCGTTCTTTTTTCGAACTGCTGGTTGTACTTTAGTCCAACCATCAAAACGTAACACCCGTCCTTTGGCTCTTAATTGGAAATCGGCGGCAGTAACAGTTAATGTTGTTAAGTCATATTCAGCAGGGACCATTTGACACGCAACAAATTGACGCCAAATTAATTCATAAAGCTTTTTAGCATCCGGGTCTACGCCATCTAGGTGACCAGATAATACAGTAACACTTGAAGGACGGATCGCCTCATGCGCCTCTTGTGCATTGCCTTTTGAACTATAACTAATAGCTTCTTTTGGTAAATACTTATCACCAAACTGCTGCGAAACATACTCGCGACACATTGCAACTGCATCTTTCGACAAGTTGGTTGAGTCAGTTCGCATATAGGTGATATAACCTGCTTCATACAAACGTTGCGCTAACATCATGGTCTTTTTAACGCCATAGCCTAAACGCGTACTCGCAGCTTGTTGCATTGTTGAAGTAATTAGTGGCGCACTAGGACGACTTTTACTTGGCTTTTCCTCAACACTAACAACTTTATATTCAGCTTGCTCTAAAGATGCAGTAGCTGCCATAGCTTGCGCTTCATTGACTGGCTTAAAGGCTTTATCACCTTGTTTGAACACCTCTAAACGAAGTGCCGACTCGGTATTTTTCACATCGGCATGAATATCCCAGAACTCTTCAGGAATAAACGCTTTAATTTCACGCTCGCGCTCAACTAACAAACGTACTGCGACAGACTGTACTCGTCCAGCGGATAAACCACGGGCAACTTTTTGCCACAATAATGGCGATACCATAAAGCCTACAACACGATCTAAAAAGCGACGAGTCTGCTGGGCATAGACCATGTCGGTATTTAGCTCACCAGGGGCCTCAAAGGCGGCCTGAATGGCATTTTTAGTTATCTCATTGAATACGACACGCTTATACTTTTCTGGCTCTCCACCGATAATTTCTTGCAGGTGCCAAGCAATCGCTTCTCCTTCCCTATCCAAATCCGTTGCGAGATAGATTTGGTCAGCGTTTTCAGCGAGCTTTTGTAATTCTTGAACAACTTTTTCTTTACCTGGTAATACTTCGTAATGTGGCTCCCAGCCTTTATCTGGATCAATCCCCATTCGAGCTACTAAATTTGTATAATCACGCTGTTTTTTGTACGCGGCCTTTTCTTCTGGTGCCATTTTACGTACTTCTGCAGGTGTTTTTACAGCAGCCGTTTTGGTTTTGCCTGAACCGGAGGTAGGAAGATCTCGTACATGCCCAATAGAGGACTTGACGATAAAATCGTTTCCTAAATATTTATTAATTGTTTTAGCCTTAGCAGGAGACTCTACAATTACTAGCGATTTGCCCATAGTTGCCTATTTCTAACCAAGTATTTTAAATGTGTTTTGCCCATTTACGGGCGCGAATATTTATAGGTATATCTACAAACACCAATTGTTACAAGCTTTTAATACAAACTTTTCTGCTTTTAATGAATAATTAAACAATTATTGTCGTTAATTTAGACAAAACGGTGTTTTAAGGTATTTGCAGTGGAATATATAGAATAGCAACAAAAATGCCAACCTTATGGTTGGCATTTTTTAAAACTAAACAATCTTAAGGTACTTTTGGATCATCTCTAACTGATACAGATAAAGATGAAACTAATCCTGATGGTGCTGTTGTTTTAATTTCTAAAAAGCCACTTGTGATATCATTGCGATTATCTGCAGGCTCACGACCAAGCGCAAATGATAAGCTAACCGGAACCCGACTCGTTGTATTCGGGAAGGCATAATTTTCTGGCTCGCCACTGAGTACACCATTATCCGTTAATATCGTTACTCCTGTACCTACAGGCAATGGATTATTAAATATATCAGCAATAAACACGGTCAAATTAATACTCTCTTGGCCGGTAGCTGACGTTAAATCCACTTCAGTTATTTGACACATTTTTTGGCTAGTTAAATCATTTTGTACCTTACGTACTAAGTTACTATTTATGTCACTATTAACATGTACTTCTGTAGCAGTTACGCCTTGTACATCAGTACATTCGTCGGCATATGTTACCAATCTAAAGTGAGCGTTATCACTCGACATTACGATCTCTTGATTTTGAAATACATTTATCATTTCTCGTGTACATATACCTGCTGCATCATCTTCTGGGCGACACAATAAGCCATTGTATAAACCATTTTGTTGAGTCCACTGGGCATTGCCATCAAAATCTATAAATTCCTCAAATTCATCCCCTGCAGAATTAGCCGCAGAGCACAGTTCAGCTGCGGTTTCACAATTTTTTCCACCAAATGTTCCATCTTCATTATTATCAATAAAGGCTTCTGGCTTATCAAAAAGATCATCAAAGAAGTCTTCTTCATCAAAATAACCATTGCCATTTAAATCAGAAAATGTTTCTTCACCTATAGCATAAGCGAGTACCGTTGCTCTCCCGCCTAAAGGTAAGTCAAACGCTGTATTATCATTATTTTTAATACCAAGCGGACATGGTAGTCCACTATCGCATTTATCTGCGATAGTATTTCCGTAAAAGCTGCGAGTAATTCCGCCCTCAACTATAAACTCAGCAAACGGCCGTGGGTTGCTACTACGCCACTTAACTGAACATCCCCCGTTAGATGTAGTACAACTGGGCTCAATAACCCCACCTTCGGTAATAAAACTAACCGCAGTTCCATCGGGCACTGGATTGTTAAAATGGTCAGCTAAGCGAACATTAACATCGACTTCAGTGCCATCAACATTTAAACCATGCACATTAAATTGCGAACGAGATAGTGAAAAACTATTTTGGTCAGCAATACCAGTGCTGACCACTAAAACATCAGATGGTGCTGTTACAATTACATTCTCACCATCAACGTTTTGCTCACTGGAAGCTATCACTTTGACTGGCGTTGGCACTACTCCTGATTGCACAACAGTTTGTACTACACCATCAGCATCAGTGAAACCTGATAACTGACCTAACTTCAATCCACCGACTTCCGTTGCTAACTTAAAGTTTACAGTTCGAGCTGGGAGTACATTGCCATTTTCGTCAATTAACCTAAAGCGAACAACAGAGGTTTCTTTTCTGTTTGCGCCGCCGGTACCTTTAAGCGCAATAACTGGTTCAGATACATCTAAAAACTCTAAAGAGCCAACATTTGCAGCAGAGACGTTCACTACCGTAGAAGCAGAAACAGTATTACCACCAGTAATAACTGTTGCTGTTATTAAGTCAGCGCCAACACAACCTTGTGCTCTATATGTTGAACGCGCAACACCACCGATACTAGTCACACTGGCATCTATAACAGCTAGGCCTGCATCAACACAACCTGATGTAAACTCAACAGATAATGGAGAAACGAAGGTTTCTCCATTTTTGCTCAGGTTTACTGAGATTAAAGCGGTTGAACCTGCTGATAAAACTTCTGATTCTGCCAAAGAACTATTGATACTAACATCAACATCTACTGCTGATATTTGAAATGCTTTTTTTATAGAGCTTTGAAGAACAGTAACTGTTATCTCGCCTGCACCTACATCCCTTCCAGGCACAAGGTCCAATAGTGCGATACCATTCTCATTTGATATAGCAGTACCAGTGCTTGGTGAAATAGCGCCAATAGTCGTCGTTGCAGTTACAAGAGTTTGTGCTAATGGCGTTGTTGATCCTTGCTTTGTTAATTCAATAAACACGATTGCTGCATCTTCGCCCGATATGCTCGTTGTTTCCTCGCATAAGTTAGGGTCTCGCGTCGTTCTAAAATCAGATTGGCAATTAATCAAAATTTTAAAAGCGATATCAGCATTATTTTGATTTGGGTCTATCGCATCCCCCCGAGTATAAAAGCCAATGGAAGACTCTACAGCTTCATATTGGGCTGTTATAAGCCCCGCCCCTTCAATAGTTCCTGTCGTGATATTGAGCGTAGCGACACCATCTTGATTTGTAAGTGCAGTGCCCGAGCTTGGCAGTAAACTACCAAGCGTCGAGGTAAAACTCACCACTCTATTGACTACGGGGTCACCATTTGAGTCTGTAACTCTTGCTTTGATAATACCGCTCTGCTGTGCATTAATTTCATTCGTGTCAGATAAGTTTACAGATGAAGTAAGGCTTAAATTGACATTAAAGTCTTCTGACACGCCTTGAACTGGAGCATCACCCGCAGCAGTATAAGTATAAGCATTCGAATTAATAACTTGCTGCGACTCAGAAAGATAACTAGCAGAAATGTTACCTGCTCCCGCTTCAGAACCTGTAAGTAAATCAAGTTTAGCAATACCTTCGCTGTTGGTCATAGCGGTACCATTTGAAGGGTTTAGAATACCAAAACCTGACACATTAAACTGTATTAGCTTAAAGGCCGCCGGCTGTTGATTTAATAGCAATTTAGCTTGAGCTACTGATGGTTCTGAAAAAGTAACGTTTCGTGTTGCGGTGTTATCTGATGAAAGTAAAGTAACAACCAAATCTGCTGAGGCACTTGCGTCTATGAGGGTCTCAAAGCTAAATGGTTGTGAAGTTATTGTTTCCCCATTATGAGTATACGTTGCTGTTGCTTCTCCAGCTCCGATGACATCACCAGCGGATAATTCAACCGTTGCTATACCAAGGTTGTTAGTTAAAGCCGTTCCAGAAGAAGGCGTTATTTCACCTATATTGTCAGCTAGATTAAAAGTGATTCTAACATTCGATAAAGGCTCTCCTTGTTGCTTTAATGTTGCTTGTAAATCCAGACTATTCAAAGTAGTAACTGTATTAGTAGGCTCTGCAGTTAATTGAGATAGTCCTTTCAAACTAAGTGTAAATGCACCTTGGTTACTTTCTCCTTGCCCACCCGTAGATGTAAAAGCAAAACTGCTATTAACATTGATGTCATTGCCGGTGTAAGTCGCCGTTATCTCACCAGCGCCTGCTTGTAGTCCAGCTGAAAGCTCAACAGTGGCTATCCCTTCGCTATTGGTAAGTGCAGAATTTAAATTTACAGCACCTATATTATCAGCCAAGGTAAAAGTGATTCTTTGCCCACTTGCCGGCTCATTATTTTTTAATAGAGTTATCTTTATATCTATCGGATCAGCTTCGGTTACTGCATTAATAGTTTCATCGCTTGCTTTTACGTAACCCTGAACAGATAAGGTATAAATGGGATCAGCAGTAGTACCATCATCAATTGTTCCACCGTCCTTTTCAAGTGTTCCACCGCCACCACACGCGGTGATAAAAAAACTCAACAGTATGACACTGAGCCATCGCATTAAAGGCATTGCCCTCTCCCTAGCGTTTGTAATTAATTATTTAAATATAAAATTTACCCAATATTAACCTATATCAAGCTTTAAAATCACAACTTTTATTACTTTTTTATGGTTTTTTTCAACAATATTTTTTTTCATATTTAGCGATTTTTTCTGTATAAAAATCTGCATGCTGGTAGGCTATGGCAAATTTATAAAAAATAGATTGTTACTATGTCAAAAATCCGTTCAATGAGTTTAACCACCCGTATCATGATAGGTATGTTTCTGGGGGTTGCTGTAGGCTTCATTTTCCAAGCAATATTAGCTGGCGAAGACGATTTTCTAATCCCACTTGGATTATTCTCTTTGCCAATTAAGAGCTTTTTTGTTGATGGTTTATTTCATATTGGTGGACAAATATTTATCGCCAGTTTGAAAATGTTAGTTGTACCGCTGGTATTTGTATCACTTGTTTGTGGTACATGTAGCTTAAGTGACCCGAAAAAATTAGGCCGTTTAGGCGGTAAATCAATCGCTCTTTATCTTATTACTACCGCAATTGCAATTACGGTTGCGATTACCTTGGCATTATTAGTTAATCCAGGGGAAGGGATTAACTTACCTTCTGAAGCGACTTATAGCGCAAAAGAAGCACCAACTCTTGCACAAGTAATCATTGGCATGTTCCCAACCAATCCAATTGATGCCATGGCAAGCGGCAATATGTTACAAGTAATTGTATTCGCATTGCTATTTGGTATTGCAATGGCTCTTGGCGGCAGTGCTGGTAAACGAGTAGCGGTTGTTTTTGAAGATTTAAACACCGTGATCTTAAAGTTAGTTACCTTATTAATGAATGTGGCTCCTTATGGGGTGTTCTGCTTAATGGCGAAGCTATTCACTACTATCGAGTTGAACTTGATAGTCAGCTTAGCTAAATATTTTGGTGTTGTGGTGGCTGCATTATTTTTCCATGCATTTATTAATTACAGTTTATTACTGAAATTTTTAACTGGATTAAACCCGATTATCTTTTTGAAAAAAATGAAGCATGCCTGTTTATTTGCATTTAGCACTTCAAGTTCAAGTGCAACAATGCCTATTACACTTGAAACAGCCACTAAAAAATTAGGGGCAAAAAATTCAGTTGCGTCATTTACAATTCCACTCGGTGCCACTATTAACATGGACGGTACAGCAATCATGCAAGGTGTGGCTACGGTATTTATTGCACAAGTCTTCAGTGTTGATCTAACAATTTCAGATTACTTAATGGTAATTTTAACCGCCACTTTAGCGTCTGTAGGCACCGCTGGTGTTCCTGGCGTAGGCTTGATCATGCTTGCCATGGTCCTGAATCAAGTTGGTTTACCTGTTGAGGGCATTGCCATCATTATTGGCGTTGATAGGTTACTTGATATGACTCGTACGGCGGTCAATGTCACAGGCGATTGTATGGTGACATGTGTGGTTGCTAAATCTGAAGGTGAACTAGATGAGGCAGTATTTAACGACCCAAATGCAGCCAAAGACTTAGAGGATTATCACAAATCAACTGACTAAAGTTGTCCGTGTATAAATGAAAAAAACCCGCAAATTTGCGGGTTTTTTTATCATTTAATAACGGAAACCTTTATGGGTTTAGCCCTTTTAAACGAGACAATAATGATATACCGGTTTTGTTAACAGTGTTACTCAACCCGATAGCAAGCTTGTCGCTTAAGCTCTTTTTAACTTTATATTTAATTTTATATATTTGTCGCTCATCTTGATACTTAAGTAATGTGTCATCACTGGTTTCTATAGTATCGACTAGACCTTTTTCAAGCGCTTGAGTCGCAAACCAGTGCTCACCTGTTGCCACTAAGTTAATATCTAAACTTGGCCGTTGACTGCTAACAAACTGTTTGAATAAGTCATGAGTTTGCTCTATTTCTTCTTTAAACTTCTCCCGTGCTTTATCTGTATTTTCACCAAATAAAGTTAAGGTACGTTTAAACTCACCCGCAGTGATTTGTTCAAAATCAACATCGTTTTTCTTCAGAATTTTATTAAAATTTGGAATTTGTGCTATCACACCAATAGAGCCAACGATAGCAAACGGTGCGGCAACAATTTCATCAGCGACACAGGCCATCATGTAACCACCACTGGCAGCAACTTTATCAATCGCAACCGTAAGGTGAATACCTCTATTTTTAATGCGTTGTAGCTGGGAAGCAGCAAGTCCATAGCCATGAACCACCCCGCCACCACTTTCTAGCCTAACCAACACTTTGTCTTGCTTAGGATCGGCAATTGCAACAATTGCGGTAATTTCTTCACGTAAGCTATCGACTTCATGAGCATCCATACTACCATTAAAATCAAGTACATATAATCGTGGTTTCGAATGTTCATCAGTGCTTTTTTTAGCATCATTCTTTTGTTCTTTATGGTGTGCTTTTAATGCTTTTTTAGATAAGGTGCTTGCAATAAAATCATTTTTCAAATCATCTAACTGCTCAGAAATATCATCAATCTCAATCTCACCTTTTTTACTTTTAGGCTTTATCGCTGCAGCGACACTAATTAATATTACCGCAGCGGCGGCAATCACAAATGTCGCCGTTTTAGCTAGAAACAGCCCGTACTCATATAGAAATTCCAATCGTATTCTCCAAACAAAAATTTGACCTAATTTACCATTCAAACAAAAAAAAGCCACTTTTCAGTGGCTTTTCATTTATTTTAATACTCTAAAAAGTTAATCAGTGACAATCTCGGTATTTTGAATAGATAACGCACGACCTCGAGTTACTAAGTAAGTTGCAATCTGTAATTGCATTTCACTTGTCACTGCTGCACTCGCTTGTGGCGATAATACCGAGCTGTGACCACCATCTGTAAACTTAACTAAATAACTGCTAGGCTCAGCATTTGGCCCTTGTGTAGTCGCCACAGTAGAAAGCCCCATTAATCTAGCAAGTGTTAGCGACCCTGCAATTGGGTTATTGACGGTTGTTGGTGGAATAACTTGGTCAGGAAGATTACCTGCACCATCACCAACCACGACATTCATATAAACTGGTGTGCCAAGAGCATTCAAACTGGTCGCATAGTTTGTTGGATCTCCACTATCAAGGACCGTTTGTGCAGCAAATGCAAATTGTGTCATTACACCTTGGATCTTGGCCGTTTTAGCCGTTTCACCTGCAACAGTTAATGAAGTTATATATTCAGGATAAGCACAACTTACATATGCTTGCTGGTTTTCGGCAAACACACCACAATTAGATACTGCATCAGTTTGTAAGTAAGTCGCAAATTCAGCTGATTCTGCCGTACCTGCGGCCAATAAAACAGAGCCTTGTACAAATGGCCCAAAAGACGCTGACTCTAATAAGAAACTGGCGATACCACCACCACCACTGGCAAGAGCAACAGTGTTCACTTTGAACAATCCATCAACTTGTTCATCGAGTGGCGTATTAGCTTGTGCTATAAAAGCGGGTGCTACTACAGCTCCTAATGAATGACCTATAAATGACACGTCTTGTGTATTCAATGACGTATCGTTAGTCAAGTTTAAGCCTAAACGCAGGCCTAGTAAGTCGGCCGCAGACTGTCTTAAATTGTCGCGCGCAACGAGTAATGATTGCAAGTTCATATACGCCAAAACAGAGCCAGTTGAGGCATTAAAATCATCTATACCATCATCATCCACGTCGATACCACGCTCACCATGAACCGGGTGATCAATGGCAACTGTTGCAAAGCCTTGAATGGCTAAACTAGCCGTTAATGCCAACATGTCTTCTTTTTTAGAAGTAATACCGTGCTGCATAATCACCACAGGCCAACCACCCGCAGGCATTTCAAGTGCAGACATACCAAGACTTTGTGTTCTGATAAAATTTATTACAGGCAAAATAGGTTTTGTTATCTGAACAGGTACTTCTTGCTGGCTTTGCACTTTAGGGATTGAGTTGTATTTAGTTAGATGTCTTGTTGTATCTAGTCCTAAATCACGTAATCGTCCATCACTTAATGCTGAGCAAGTGCCATCGCTGACACTAACTGGAGCTGTCGGAAAGTTTTCTCCTTCAGCTGCTTTATACCCTAATACTGCAACTGCGTTATCGCACATGCCTTGCCAGTATGTAGCAGCTAAATCTGAAATTTCTTTTCCTTCAGGCTGAGATAAATACATGGGTAATGTAACGCTGCCTTTTTGATATTGAACACCTGCAAATGCTGGCGAAAGTCCCGTAATACCTTGTGAAGCAAAGACTTGCTCAACCGTTAACATTGGTTGTTCAGGAATTTGAACCATTGGCGTTGGCAAGGCTGGATTTTGTAAGCTCGCTGCTAGCAATTTTTTAATAGTACCAAGCACTGGACCTACAGATTGAATGGTCATCGCTGCTGAATATATAATCTCATCTTTAGTGATCGTGCCGCCTGAAATAAGTACATTTTCATAGCTATTTACCACGCCCTGCAGCGCGAGTTGCGATTCAGTTACTAATGGGGCTTCCTGTTTTACTAATCCGTAGGTTGAAGATGGCTGGATTGAACGCCCTAATGAGTCTTTAAGCTCAGTCGTCAGCACATTAATATACGAGCTGCCAGCTTTAAACGGTTTTAATGGAATAATAGCAACCGCATTGCCACTTGCTTTAGTGATGAAATCAACGCCAAAGGTTAATTCACCTAATAATTTACATCCTGCTCCAGCGGGTACCGCTGCGCAATCTGCATCTGTTAAACTAGCGCCCATAACAACTTCAAAAATACGCACAGATCCCGGCGCACCAGCCGAACTTTCATCAAGGCTCACATTCGCAGGAAAGGTAAGATCTACTTTATAGGGAACTTGGCTAGACCAGCCATCAAGTGCACCTAGTGCCAGTGACGGGTTAGCATAGGCGCTTCTTGGCACTGATGCACCATTAGCACTCAACTCACCGGGGATATTTATAGTGCCATCTTTTGTACCACTCATTAATAAATCATTTGGTACTGAAATAACCCCATTTGCGGGATCAAACTTCACTGTAGCTGATGGAATAACTGGTGGTGTATCATTTTTAACATCTTCTAACGTTTCACCGCCGCCGCAACCAGCTAGAGCAGCTGTAATTGCAAGTGAGAGTAGCATTTTTTTCATATTGTTTGCTCCGCACGTAATCTTTTTTTTATGTGTGTTGATAAATAAGTGTAGCTAATTTTGTTACTAATTCTTTTAAGTTTTCGCGTAATATTTAGTTAAAATAATGTAATTAGGTTATTAATAAGACATTAGACCAGTTAAAGTTAACGTAAAGTTTCAAATTTCGCCACCTTATTTTGCAATAAATTCGATAACTTGGTGTTTTGCTATGTTAAAATCAATCAAATTGATTTTTTGGACCTTTATTATGCAAACCTATAAAGCGGCTGATAATGCCCTACAAGACAAAGTGATCTTAGTAACTGGTGCAGGTGACGGCATTGGCCGAGTGGCTGCAATAACTTATGCCAAACATGGCGCAACGGTTATATTATTGGGTAAAACCACCAGCAAACTGGAAGCGGTATACGATGAAATCATTGCCGTTGGCGGGCCAAAACCTGCGATTGTACCGATGGATTTAAAAGGTGCAAGCAAACAAAACTTTCGTGATTTAGGCGCTACCATTGAACAGCAATTTGGTAAACTAGATGGCTTGCTCAATAATGCAGGAATAATTGGCTCACTGGGTCCACTTGAGCATTTTTGTTCATCAACGTTTGATAACATCATGAAAGTGAATGTTACCGCTCAAGCGATGATCACAAAATATATGTTTCCAGTTTTACGTAAATCTCCAAGTGCTTCAATTATTTTCACCTCTTCTGGGGTTGGTCGCCAAGGCCGTGAGTTTTGGGGCGCGTATGCCATTTCAAAATTTGCAGTTGAAGGAATGATGCAAACATGGGCATGTGAAGTAGGTAAAACGAATATCCGGATAAATTGTATTAATCCCGGCGCCACCCACACAGCTATGCGTGCCAGTGTCTATCCAGGCGAAGATCGCGATAAACTAGCCTGCCCTGAAGACTTAATGCCAACTTATTTATACTTAATGAGTGATGATTCAAAAGACGTCAATGGTCAATCATTAGACGCGCAAACAAAAAAATAATACCAGTCGTGTTAAGTTACTGACCATTTATAGCGACAGATAAATACAGTGATAACAAGGCAGGAATTTTGACATGTATTGCTCTACATAAAAAATCCCTAACGCAATTAGCACTTTATTTAGCCTGCTAGAATGGTTAAATATTTAAGTCGATTGGTATAAACCAAGTACTAAACATAAAAAGCCGCTAATTAGCGGCTTTTTTAATGCAAGGCAGATATTAACGGCGTTTAGTTTGTTTAACGCGATTATTATGTTTTTTGACTGCTTTACGAATTTGATTAATTTTAGCGCGTTTATCTTTGCGTTTTTCAGGCATAACAGATAATTTTGTTTGCGTTTCACGGCCAAGCTTAACTGTTTTACGTAAGTAATTTACAGTCTCTAAATCTAGCTCAGCCCAACCACCTTGTGGTAGACGTTTATCGAGCTCTAACTTACCATAACGAATACGAATAAGACGAGAAACCTCAACGTCTTGAGACTGCCATAAACGACGAACTTCACGGTTACGCCCTTCTGTCAGCGTTACATTATACCAGCGGTTAATACCTTCGCCGCCCAGTGGTTTAATAGTAAGAAATTTTGCCATACCATCTTCAAGCTCAACCCCTTTGGTTAAATTTTTGATAGTTTCTGCTGTTACTTCACCAAATACACGTGCTGAATATTCACGCTCTACTTCGTAACTTGGGTGCATTAAGCGGTTAGCAAGCTCACCATCATTGGTGAACAACATTAAACCTGCGGTATTTATATCTAAACGACCAACAGCAATCCAACGTTCACCATCAACGCGCGGCAGGCGGTCAAATACTGTTCTACGTCCTTCAGGATCTTTACGTGTACATAACTCACCTTCAGGTTTGTTATACATAACAACGCGACAGATACGTTCAGCTTTTTCTTCAATTTTTACCGTATGGCCATCAACACGGATCTGGTCGGTTTCTTCAACACGATCACCCAGCTTTGCTACTTTACCATTAACACTGACACGATTTGCATCAATGTATTTTTCCATCTCACGTCGCGAACCTACGCCCGCTCTTGCTAAGACTTTTTGTAACTTTTCACCTTGTATACTCATTCGGATAGTTCTCTCACAGAAGGATCACTCAATAACTGGTCAATTTTACTTTGCTGCTGTTTTGGCAGTGGCGGTAAGTTATCTAAACCTGTTAACGAAAAATAATCTAAAAATTGTTTGGTTGTGGCATATAAAGCGGGCCTACCTGGCACCTCTTTATGACCAACAACATGTATCCACTCACGCTCGAGCAGACTTTTAATAATAGTTGAGCCTACGGTCACTCCACGTACTTGCTCTATCTCGCCCCGAGTTATCGGCTGACGATAAGCAATAAGCGAAAGAGTTTCTAATAGTGCACGGGAATATTTAGGCGCCCGTTCTTGCCAAAGGTTATTTAACCAAGGGGCTAAGCTGGCACACGCCTGAAATCTAAATCCACTACCGACTTCAACTAAGCGAATACCACGGGTTTGATAATGAATTTGGATCTGTTCAATCGCGAGGTTAATACGTGTCATAGACACACTTAACTCAGTTAATACGGTGTCTTTTAAATGCCGTTTACTGACTGGTTTTCCCGCAACAAAAATCGCCGCTTCAATGATCTCAACAAGCTGCTCATCACTGATTCGTTTCGTAGCCATTTTCGTAGCAGATTTTGTCACCATAGGCACCAAGACGTTGCGGTATATTCAGCGCGCTATTATGCCAGATCAATGCAAAGGTTGGAAAAGTTATTCTATAAAAATGTAAAATAGCAGCGATTAAAGCGCTGCTATTTTAGATAAACGAGCTAGTGCGTTACATTTTTAATCAAATTGTCGCACCTTGATATCGTTTCACAAACTCAGTAACCACTTCACCATTACAGATCAATGAGTTTAAGTTTGCTATTTTTTCTTTCACTGGAGCCAAACCTTGCTTCAAGGCAGTAATACATAGCTGTGTTTCTGCCTGTGAGTTTTTAGCAAACACTTCAATTACTTTTTCTTGGCGAACTTTATCATCCACTTTTTTTGCAATATCACGAATATCATCACCATTACACAAAATACTTTTTGAATAACGTGATAAATACACCCCGTGCTGGGCTGCAACTTTGCGTGCTGCAGTAAATCCTTCGTTAGCACTGATTGAGCATAATTTAGATTCAATTTTATGATCAGCATTATAATAATGTGCTGCACTGGCAGTCTCAGAGAAAGCAGTCGCTGCGACGAATAATGCTAATAATTGTAGTTTCATGATTTACCTTTAAGTGGAGTTATATTGTGAGCAATTTTTGCGCATTATATAGACCGAAGTTTACAAATCAACCGAATTATTTATTTAATTTTTTATTTAAAAAAGCGTTAACAATGTTTAATCAAAATTCATACTTTGTTCAACAATTGAGCGGCTTATTATTATAAATAAGCGCATGTACCATACGCTAATTGATGGTAGAATTTGCCATAATCTGCAAAAGATAACTCTAATTAAAGGTCAAGCCATGAAAGTAATTTCATTTAACATTAACGGGCTGAGAGCTCGTCTGCACCAATTACAAGCAATCATAGATAAACATCAGCCTGATATAATCGGCTTACAAGAAATAAAAGTACATGATGAAGCTTTCCCACTCGAAGATGTTCAAAATATGGGTTACCACGTTTATTTTCATGGTCAAAAAGCACATTATGGCGTAGCTATGTTATGCAAAACTGAACCTAAGTCTGTGGTTAAAGGATTCGCAACCGATACTGATGAATCACAAAAGCGCATGATCAGCGTCACTGTTAGCCAAGAAAATGGCCGTGATCTAACCGTAATGAATGGCTATTTTCCACAAGGCGATAACATTACTCATGAAACAAAATTTCCGTATAAGCGACAGTTCTACCGTGATCTAATGACTCACTTACAAAGCCACCACAGTAACGACGAGGATGTCATTGTCATGGGCGACATCAATATTTCTCCTACTGATCTTGATATTGGCATTGGTGAGGTTAATCGCAAGCGTTGGTTAAAAACTGGCAAATGTTCATTCCAGCCTGAAGAACGTCAATGGCTTGCAACCTTGCTAGATTGGGGCTTTACAGACACCTTCCGTGAACTTCACCCATACACAAGCGAACAGTACTCTTGGTTTGATTATCGCTCTCGAGGCTTTGATGATAATCGTGGTCTACGCATTGACGTTATCCTAGCGACTCCAACTTTGGCTGCTCGTTGTATTGAAGCGGGAATTGACTATGAATTACGTGGTATTGAAAAGCCATCAGATCATGCGCCAATATGGTCAACCTTTAGTTAACGCTAATGGATAAGCTAACGACAATCCCGATAATAAGCATTGAACTTCAGGCAATTGCTTGGCTTGTTATCGGCAGTGTTTTTTGGTCGAGTGTCAATAAATCACACTACCAACATTTAATAACCACGCCAGCCCGTCAAACAGGCCTATTTGTCTGTGCGTTAGCATTTGCCTTATTGTGGCGAATTAAAGCCGGCATATTACCCGGTCTTGAACTGCATATTTTAGGTGTAACTGCCATAACGCTTATTTTAGGCTGGCGCTTTGCATTATTGAGCGCCACCCTAGCAAGTCTGCTATTAACGGCTTTCAATCAAATAAGCATTGCGCAATTACCTATCCACTTATTGTTAACCGCTTACTTACCCATTTTAGTCAGTTATGGGATATTTATACTGTGTTATAACCTATTACCACGGCATTTTTTCATTTACATTTTTGTATGTACTTTTATTTGCGCCGCTTTCATCGCCTGCTTTAAGATTATCACCATTAGCTTATTTTATTATTTAACCGGCAATTACAATTGGTTTGAGTTAAGTGAAAACTATCTCTATTTATGTGTCATTATTTGCTTTCCTGAAGCGATGTTAAACGGCATGGCTATTACCCTATTGATCACCTATCGCCCACATTGGGTAAAAACATTTTATGATAAGGATTACCTAGATCCATGAGTCTCGATTACCAATGCCCGCTCTGCCAACAATCGCTTGAGTTACATGCCAAAGTGCTAAAATGTATTAACAACCATAGCTTTGACACTGCAAAAGAAGGCTATGTGAATTTATTACCTGTGCAACAAAAGAACTCTAAGCAACCTGGCGATAATCTTGACATGGTACAAGCAAGGCGTGCTTTTTTAACCACTGGGCACTACCAGTTTTTACAACATGCCGTTGCACAGCGAGTTGCTCTGCAAGCACCACAACAGGTAATTGATTTAGGGTGCGGGGAAGGTTTTTATACTCATGCGATTGCCAATGCATGTACTGCACACGTTTATGGCGTCGATATATCAAAATCAGCGGTTAAATATGCTGCAAAGCGATACAGTAATTGTAATTTTAGCGTTGCATCAATCAGCCAAGCTCCATTTAATGATGGCTCAGCAGATGTATTAGTGAGTATTTTTGCCCCATTATTTGATGCTGAATTGGCTCGATTAGCAAAACCAGACGCTACATTGGTAGTTGCAAGCCCTGGCCCTTGGCATTTAAAAGAACTCAAGCACTATATTTACCGAGACGTCAATGCGCATACACCGATTGCTGCGCCTGTAGGGTTTGAGCTTATAGAGCAAACATTATTAGAACAACAGATAAGCTTGCCATTTAAAGATGTGAAGAACTTGATCACCATGACTCCCTTTGCTTGGAAGTTTCGTCCTGAACATTGGCAACAACTAGAACAACAAGGTGAGCAAGTCGTCACCCTGTCATTTTATGTTAGTCAATTTAAACGTGTTACAGATTCTCTCGGGTAAACGCGCGGTCCATTTTATCAAACATATCATTGAGTAAATGGGCCAACTCTGCATAACGTGGTTTATCTTTAGGGACATGCCCTTGGTAGCCATTGGCTACCATTTTTGTATGAAGCTCTTTATACCAATGCTCCATCGCAGGCTCAAGTACAGTATCTGCACGCTTGCCTAACCACAGCAATCCCTGTAGCGGTAGAGATAAAAAAAACAACGCGATAGCGACTGCTTGAGGTAAAAAACTGCTGCCTAAATAATTAATTTGCATAAATAAAGTGAGCATTGCCAAAATCGGCATTACTGTAATTGCCAGCTCGGTGGCTTTGATCACTCTAAACTCCGTGAACAGAGGCGCTAATTCTTTACGCATAGGCCATTTTTTTGCATATTCACGACCAGTTTGGACTTGTGACATCACACTTTTTTGCATCATGACTCCTAGGTGTCGCTGGTATATTTATTAATGTTACCGCAATGAGTGTATCATATTCACGGTAACATTCCTGTGTAAAATCCCTTCCACCTTTTTCGTCCAAAACGTGTTTTTGATCATGGTTTAAACTTACCTTAAAACAATTAATGAGTTAAAATAAGCGCACGTTAAGTCAACTAGACTTTAGTATAGTCATTACAGATATCCATAGCAATTTATCGACCAATGACTCTTTTACTTTAATCACTATGCTCGAGTACTTGGTTATATAACAACTAAGCTTAATGCGCAATTGTCAAAAAATGGGATCCTGTTATGTCTTCGCAATCATCACCTCATCATGTTCTTGTACTGAACTGTGGAAGTTCGAGTTTAAAATTCGCTATTTTAGATGCCACCACATCTGAAGAAATCATTTCAGGTCTTGCTGAACGCCTAGGCTCATCGTCGCCATCTGTGAAATACAAATACCTTGGCAAAAAACAACTGATTGAACTTGCGCCTAATCAAGCTCACAGTGCAGCAATCGATACCTTAGTTAGCCTTATTAACGAACACCATTTAGCTGAAAACCTTATTGCAGTAGGTCATCGCGTGGTTCACGGCGGCGAGCACTTTACTAAATCGGTACTGATTGACGACGATGTAATTAAAGGAATCACTCAAGCCGCTACGCTTGCGCCATTACATGGGCACGCTAATTTATTAGGCATTGCTGCTGCGCAAGCATCATTCAAGGGACTACCGCAAGTAGCAGTGTTTGATACCGCGTTTCATCAAACCATGGGCAATGTTGCCTATTTATATGCCCTCCCTTATAAACTTTATACTGATTATGGTGTTAGACGTTACGGCTTTCATGGTACCAGCCATTATTATGTTTCAGGTCAAACAGCAGTCCTTTTAAACCAGCCTATTGAGCAAAGTAATTTTATCAGCGCTCACTTAGGTAATGGCTGCTCTGTGTGTGCTATTAAAAATGGCAAAAGTGTTGATACCAGCATGGGCTTAACTCCACTAGAAGGCTTAATGATGGGCACCCGCAGCGGAGATATTGATCCGGGTTTATTTAACTTTTTAACCACCCAACTTAACTACGATGCACAACAAATTGATGACTTATTAAACCAACAAAGTGGCTTACTGGGTATCAGTGAACTTTCTAATGACTGTCGTACAATAGAAGAAGCTGCTGTTGCCGGAAATGAAAAAGCCATTTTAGCATTGGAGATGTTTTGTTATCGTTTAGCAAAACAAATAGCCGCATTTATGGTGCCATTGCAACGCCTTGATGCGTTAATTTTTACCGGTGGTATTGGGGAAAACTCCGATATTATTCGTGATAAAGTAATAACACAGCTGAGCTATCTTGGCCTTGATTGCGACAGTGCAGCCAACCTTGCAGCCCGATTTGGCACACAAGGTGTTATCAGCAGTAATAATGCAAAAACAAAAGCAGTAGTAATGCCAACAAATGAAGAGTGGATCATTGCTCTTGATGCCGCCTCAATTGCACAGGAGTTATAATTATGGCACGTCGAATTATGCTAGTACCTATCTCTACTGGGGTTGGTTTAACATCGGTCTCAGTCGGGTTAGTGCGTGCATTAGAACAAAAAGCGGTCAAAGTTAATTTTTTCAAGCCCATAGCCCAGCCTCGCTCAGGTGAAACGGGCCCTGAAAAATCAACACAAATTGTCACCCAAGGTTCGCCTATTACACCACCTACTCCCTTTGCACTAAATTATGCAGAGCAAATGATCGGGGATGGTAAAGGTGATGATTTACTTGAAGAAATTGTTGAGCGCTTTGAAAATGCCATAGGCAACGATGTGGTCGCAATTATCGAAGGTATGGTCCCTACTCGCCGCCAACCTTATGCAGGTAGAGTAAACCGCGAAATAGCACAAACTCTCGGCGCTGACATTGTGTTTGTGCTCACTCCTGGTAATGACAGTAACGATCAAATTGAAGACCGCCTAGAAATTGCAGCCGGGTATTATGGCAGTGTTGACCATGCCCGCGTATTAGGCTGTATTTTTAATAAAGTAAATGCACCACTGGATGATGAAGGCAGAGCACGCGCCGATCTCGTGGAAGCACATAAACCCGACGAGCTTGACAATGAGCTCAATCGCTTAGCATCTTTACCTATTTTTAGAAAACATCCGTTTATGTTACTTGGCTCGATCCCATGGGATTTTGAGCTGGTTGCGCCGCGCGTTAAAGATTTATGTGCGTATTTAAAAGCTGACGTGATCAACGAAGGTGATATGGCTCATCGTCGTCTTCGCCGCGTAACATTTTGTGCCAGAACAGTGTCAAATATCTTAAATCATTTCACCCCAGGCGCACTGCTGGTGACCCCAGGCGATCGTTCAGATGTGTTAGTTGCGGCCTGTTTATCAGCCATGAATGGCACTAAATTAGGAGCTATCTTATTAACTGGTGGTTTTAAACCTGAGCCACGGATCATGACCTTGTGCGAACAAGCGATGGCCACCGGCCTGCCAATCCTCAGTACAGATGCTGACACCTGGCGTACTTCATTGCTACTGCATAACTTTAATATGGAAGTACCGTGCGATGACGTACAACGAATTGATAAAGTAAAGCATCATAATGCCAGCCATATTGATTCTGACTGGTTAGATACGCTTGCTAAAAGTGTCGGCAAAACTCGTAAAATGTCACCTCCAGCATTTCGTTATTTACTCACGGATAAAGCCCGCCAAGCGGCAAAAACTATAGTGTTACCTGAAGGCAATGAGCCTCGCACAATAAAAGCCGCCGCTATTTGCGGTCAACGTGGTATTGCGAAGACCATTCTATTGGGCGATCGAGAAGAAATTGAACGTATCGCTATACAACAAGGTGTTGAGCTAAACGAAAATGTAACCATTATCGAACCTCATGATGTGATCAACGACTATGTTGCGCCTATGGTTGAAATTCGTAAAAGCAAAGGCCTGACTGAAGTGGTTGCCCTTGAACAGCTCCAAGACAACGTTGTGCTTGGCACTATGATGTTAGAGCGTGGTCAAGTTGATGGTCTGGTTTCGGGTGCAGTAAATACAACTGCCAACACCATTCGTCCGCCGCTGCAATTAATAAAAACCGCACCAGGGTCATCATTAGTCTCGTCGGTGTTTTTTATGTTGCTGCCTGATCAAGTACTGGTATACGGAGATTGTGCTATTAATCCTGATCCAACCGCTGAGCAATTAGCCGATATTGCCATTCAATCCGCAGACTCAGCCGCCGCATTTGGTATTGAGCCACGAGTAGCGATGATAAGCTACAGCACCGGCACATCAGGCACTGGGGCTGATGTAGAAAAAGTCCGTCTGGCAACAAAGTTAGCGCAACAAAAGCGCCCTGATCTGATCATCGATGGTCCATTACAATATGATGCAGCGATTATGGAAAATGTCGCACTTAAAAAAGCACCAAATAGTCCAGTGGCTGGTAAAGCGACGGTGTTTATATTTCCAGACTTAAATACCGGGAATACCACTTATAAAGCGGTGCAACGAAGTGCTGATTTGATAAGTATCGGCCCAATGTTGCAAGGTATGCGCAAACCCGTCAATGACTTAAGCCGCGGTGCTTTGGTTGATGATATTGTCTATACCATTGCGCTTACTGCCATTCAAGCGGCACAAGCCGAAAATATTTAATACCATGGGTAAAGTGATTGCGTGGTGATCACTTTACCCTGAGCATTTCTTTAGCTAATAATAATTATAAATAAAATAAATAACTTAGCGTTGTTATACCTCCCTATTCCCAACCTTATCCACAGAAATTGTGGACAACATTGCTCTTTTATTTAAGTAAGATAATCTATACTATTGATCAGTATACACAGATGGGAAGTCTCACAATTAAAAAAGGGGTAGCAATGTCTAAGCAAACGTTACAACTGCATAGTACGGCCTTTACCATTCATAGCCTTGATGTTGATAGCGAGATCCCCGCTGCTTTATTCAAACAATCAATGTTTATTATCGCCAAAACCAACGATGAGTTATCTATTGTTTGCCCTAGCCAGTTCGCCATTGAAAGCCTTGATGCTGAGCACGATTGGCGCGCGTTAGAAGTGATCGGTCCACTTGGTTTTTCATTAACCGGAATAATGGCAAATATTTCTGGAGTTTTAGCCAGAGCAAATATCTCTATTTTTGCTATTTCAACCTACGACACCGATTACGTTTTAGTAAAACAACAGCGTATTAAAGATGCCATCAGCGCGTTAAAAAAAGATGGCTATCAGTTCCTCAATGAGCCCAAATTAACATAATGAAATACACGGATATTAGTTATTTACCACAACGTCAGTTAGCGGCTAACAGCATTGCAATTTGTAGCCCTTTTAGTGGTAAAGTTGCCCCATTAAGCGAGCACCCAGAACCCTTCTTTAGCTACGGCACACTTGGCCCAGGGATTATGGTTGCCCTGAGCAATCATAAAATATTAGCGCCCTTTGATGGTACATTAATGCAAGTAAAAAATGCCGGTACTGAATTTATTTTACAAGCCAACAATGGCTTAAAAGTGCTTCTAAATTTATATTTAGACCAACAGCAACACATTAAACACACTCATATAGCCCAACTCAACGGCAGTAAAATAACCAAAGGGCAACGGCTCGCTTATTTTGATCTTAGAGATCTCAATAGCCCCTTACTTGCCAGCCTTATTTTACTTAACGGGCATCAACTTAAACCAATACATTATTCTTTATCTCAGGTTACAGCTGGGGTAGATACTCTTTTAACACTAACTAAGAAGTAATTAATATGACGACTCTTTACGGCATTAGTAACTGCGACACTATAAAAAAAGCCAAAAAATATTTAACCGATAACAACATTGACTTTAATTTTCATGATTACCGTAAAGACGGCATAAGCCTTGATATGATCACTGAGTTTGCAACGCACATCGACTGGCAAGATCTGGTCAATAAACGTGGCACAACCTATCGCCAATTATCAGATGAGCAAAAACAGAACCTTGATAAAGACACTGCCTTGACAATTTTGGTAGCACAACCGGCAATGATCAAGCGCCCAGTGCTTATTCACAACAACAGCTATCATTTAGGTTTTAAATCAGCGCAATACGATGAGATTTTTGCATCATGAATCATCCCGTCATCGAACTTGCGCAAGCCTTAATACAGCGTCGCTCAGTCACCCCCGAAGATGCAGATTGCCAAACTATAATGAATGAGCGATTGGCACAGCTTGGTTTTAATATTGAATCACTGTTTTTTACTGACACCCAAAATACATGGGCGCGAAAAGGCGACAGTTCACCGCACTTTTGCTTTGCAGGTCACACTGATGTAGTACCAACTGGACCAGAAAAGAACTGGCAGCACCCGCCTTTCTCTGGCTTTCTAGCCGATGGCATGTTGCATGGCCGTGGTGCGGCTGATATGAAAGGCTCTTTAGCTGCCATGGTGGTAGCAACCGAGCGATTTGTAACTAAACACCCCGATCATAAAGGCTCAATTTCTTTTTTAATTACCTCTGATGAAGAAGGCCCTTTTATCAACGGCACCACGCGAGTAATCGATACGCTGGAGGCCCGAGGTGAAAAAATAGATATGTGTTTGGTTGGCGAGCCTTCATCGCGTGATGTACTGGGTGATGTCGTTAAAAATGGCCGCCGAGGCTCACTGACTGGCTTTTTAACTGTTAAAGGCATACAAGGTCATGTGGCTTATCCGCAACTTGCTCTAAACCCGATTCATATTGCAGCGCCAATGCTTGCCCAGTTGAGTCAAACGGTATGGGACAACGGCAATGAATTTTTCCCTGCTACTAGTTTTCAGATTTCAAATATTAATGGCGGTACGGGAGCTGGCAATGTGATCCCAGGCGAGCTTGAAGTGCAATTTAATTTTCGCTTTAGTACCGAAGTAACTCATCAGCAACTCCAGCAACGAGTTAACGACATTCTGGCTGAATATGATTTTGCATACGAGCTGAGTTGGATTGTTAACGGTCAGCCATTTATCACCGAAGGCGGCCCGCTTATTGATGCGACGGTTGCAGCCATCAAATCAATAACTGGCTTAAATACCGCACTTGAAACCACTGGCGGTACTTCAGATGGACGTTTTATAGCACAAACCGGCGCTAAGGTTATTGAACTTGGACCACGTAACGACACCATTCATAAAGTGAATGAGTGCGTTAATTGTGATGATCTCATTGCACTTGCTGATATTTACGAGCAAATTCTAGAGCAACTTTTAACATGATCCCTGCTAAGCTCACATCGCAACAGTTGGCTGAGTGTGCCTGTGGTAAAGACGAGCTACTGCTTGTTGATTATCAAGCTCATAAACTGCATAAAGACATTATTGATGACTTTATGCAGTTGCAAAATGCAGCTCGCGATGCAGGCTTTGCACTGACTATTGCATCAAGCTTTCGTAACTTTGAACGTCAAGCATTGATTTGGAATGCTAAATTTAATGGTCATCGACCTGTGCTCAATAAGCAGCAACAGCCAGTTGATTTAGCCTCCATGACAGACATTGAAAAATGCCATGCCATTATGCTTTATTCAGCCCTACCGGGAAGCAGTCGCCATCACTTTGGTACTGATCTGGATATTTTTGACAAAGCCAGTGTTTCTGATGACTATCAGCTGCAGTTAGAGCCGCACGAATACCAAGACAATGGCCCTTTTGCAGCGCTGACCAAGTGGCTTGATAGTCATATAGAAAAGTATGGCTTTTATCGCCCTTATCAACATGATTTAGGCGGCGTTGCGCCTGAACCTTGGCATATTAGCCACATAGTGCAATCTGACATTTTACTACAACATCAGAGTTTAACCGTATTAGCTGATACTATAAATAACAGTCAGCTTGCCGGCAAAGCTGCTATTTTGGCGAATTTGCCGCAACTGTATCAGCGTTACGTGCTCAATGTCAGCCCTGCGGTTGTTTAGCCAGTAAAAAAACCAGCACAGCGCCAAGAATAACTGCGCTGGCAATAACAAACTGAATGCTTAGTTCTTCCGCTAAAAATAACATCCCTGCCAGTGCAGCTATCACTGGCACACAAAGCTGAACCACTGCGGCTTGACTGCTTTTTAATAAGGGTACGGCAACATACCAAACACTATAGCCAATACCCGACGCAAGAGCACCAGATGCACATGCAAGCACGATCCCCTGCCAACTGATCCCCGATAAATAACCAAAACCCACGATCAACAATATCGGTAATGCAAATAAACTACGCACAAAATTAAACGTTGTGGTTTTCAGTGGGGATAGGCACACTTTTCCGCGAATACTGTATATCCCCCACGCAATACCGCTAATAGTCATTAATAATGCAGGGCTCATTGACGGCATCGTTGCCGATGGCAGCATTAAATACACAAAACCAAGGACAGCGATAATAAATGCACACCACTGTACAGTTGTGAGTCGCTCCTTGTTGAAAATCCCCCAGCCAATCATAGTCAATTGAACAGCAGAAAATAAAATCAACGCGCCAGTTCCAGTGTCCAATTCTACATAGGCAATTGAAAAACATAACGCATAAACCAGTAAGCTAACACTGCTGCGCCAACTACCACGTTCATGCTCTGCATTATTAAGATTGTTATCTTCCCTAGCTAAAGACTCTGTTGGTACTGCTTGTATAAGGAAAATAAATCCTAAACACAATGCGCCACTGAATAGCCGCAAAGCTGTGAAATTCCATGGATCAATGTAATTTTGTGCTAATGCCATACGACATAAAAGAGAATTAGCTGCAAATGCCACTAGGGCGAGTACCGTAAACAATGTTGCTTTCAAAGTGATCCTTAGTTTTAATCTTGCTAAGCATTAAACCCTATGAGGTGAGTTATTCTATCGTTTAGTAGTCGGCAACCACTCGAGCCATTAATTTAATCAACATAATAAGAAAATCAGCTACCTGTTTGCCTGAAGTATCTATTTATACAGGATTGCCATAATAGCGCAAAGCTTACCTATTGTTTTGATCATTCGAATGTATCGTGCAACAACTCAGTGACCAATGATCGCGTAACTATTTCTTATAAACACGGTGATTACTACGCTTTTTTACATTGTTTAACATCTCCTCTGGATTAGATTATGCTAATCTGTATTAACGCTTATAAAAGGAGTGCCATGTGCAACGCAGTGTTATTTTTGGCTTTTGTGTCATGCTAAGTGGATGCAGCACCATTGGGTTTAGTGATCTGTTTTCAGATTACGCTACCCAAATGAAGCCTGTACGCCAAGCTATTAAGACCAACAATATCGACCAAGCCCAACAGCTTTTGCCGACTAATGGGCAGTCACATAGTAACTACTTGCTCAATCAATTAGAGCAGGCCCGTTTAAGCAATTTAAATAATCAAAATGAGGCTGCAAAACCACAGTACGAAGCGGTATATCAGCAAATGGAAATAAAACGCCAAGCAGCAAAAATACAAGTAAGCGCAGGGCTTGAACAAAGTAACGCCCTTTTAACCAATGATTCAGTCATTAGCTATACGCCAGCGGCTTATGAAATGAGTATGCTGCACAGTTACCAAGCACTTAATTATATATATCAACATAATATCGAAGGCGCATTAGTCGAAGTTCGCCGTGCAAATAAAGTACAAACAGATGCGTTAACGGCTAATCAAGACGACATAGATGCTAGCGTGAAAGCAGCACAAAAACATTACCCAAGTATGGATGAGGTGATCAAAAACGTAAAAAATGGCTATCAAAATGCGTTTACATTTTATCTGTCAGGTTTGCTCTATCAAAGTAATAAACAATACGATGATGCATATATAGATTATAAAAAGGCACTAGAGATCAACCCTGAAAACACCTATTTGCAGCAGGTTGTGCTGCAATTAGCAAAACAGCAAGGGTTTGATCAAGATTTTTCCGAGTATAAAAAACGCTTTGCTGAATTACCAAAACAAGTCGCCAACAGCGGTGACGTTGTGATCTTGATCGAACAAGGTTTAGTGCCAGAAAAAGACGAATTTGTGTTGCGTCTGCCTATTTATACATCCGGTGGTGATGCCCGTTTTTATAGCTTAGCGATGCCCGTTTATAAAGATAGAGCTTATATACCAGCGGTTAGTGATATTAGTATCGGAACACAGATTTTACCTTTGAGTCCATTGGTAAGAATAGAAGCGTTAGCGGCTAAAACACTTGAAGAGCAAACACCTGCAAGAGTATCGAGGCAAATACTGCGGTTAGTCGCTAAAGAAAAAGTACGGGCAGAGCTGGCTAGAAGTGGCGGCGATGTGGGTAATATACTCGCTAATCTATACAACCTAGCCTCTGAGCAAGCAGATACCCGCAGTTGGTTAACTTTACCTAATCAAATAAGTGTTGCGCGCACCCAGTTAACAGCAGGAGACCATGTTTTAAAACTTGCCAATCAGAAAGACATAAACTTTACGGTTAGTAAGCAAGGGTTAACCTTGATTTATCTAACCTCTATTAACAACTATTTTAATTCCCATGTAGTGCAACTTTAGGAGCTATCATGAAATATTTAGTGCCATTATTAACGGTCTGTCTACTTGCTGCCTGTACCAGTAGACCGACTACATCAGGTATAAGTGTTGAACAAGCTTCAGCGCAATACCAACAACAGCTAAAAGTCGATAATCCTGCACTAGGTAAAAAGCTGGCCATTAGTGATGTAAAAACTCGCCAAACGAATCAATTAACTGATGTTGTTGTCACACTTTCGAGTCAGTATAAAAAATCACAATATTTACAGTATCAATTTACCTGGTATGACGGCGATGGTTTTGTGATCAAAGGCAATCATTCTCCTTGGCAATCATTGACTTTATTTGGTTTTGCTAACGTGCAACTGCCAGGCCTTGCACCTACATCTGATGCGGTTACATTTTCATTAGCGGTACGCGAAGTATCGACACAAGCACAAGAATTTAAAGATTAAAGGACACCATTATGAATACAGTAAACACAACTAAAAAACCAACGCTTAAAACACTCTCGGGTTTTGCGTTGTTAGGTTTGAGTGCGCTTGCCCTCAGTGGCTGTGCCAATAAAGCCGTAGTCAGCTACGGAGACGCACAAGCTGTAGAAACAACTGATATTAACTTCGGTTCAACTGACTTACAAAAAGTCGCCAGCCAAATGACGGATTCACTGCTGGCATCACCTGTGGTCGGCACATTAACAGCTAATACTCGACCAATCGTATTTGTTGAACGTATAAAAAACAAAACCAGTGAACACATTGATACTGAATCAATTACCGATTCAATTTCAACACAATTATTGCGCAGTGGTAAATTTCGTTTTGTTGATATGGGCCGCGTAGAAGCCGCTCGAGAACAATTGAACTTTCAAAATGATGATGCCCTAGTAGACCCAACTAAAGCGATTGCATTTGGCCAACAAGTTGGCGCGCAGTATATGCTCTATGGCAACCTGTCGAGCATCGTAAAATCGAATGCTGATAAAGCCGACGTATACTATAAATTCACAATGCGCTTAATGGATTTAAAAAGTGGCTTAGTAGAATGGGCGGACGAAACAGAAATTCGTAAAACCCGCGAAAAATCAACCTTTGGCTGGTAATTCAGCTGAGGAGGTAAATGATGAATAAACTCATACTTGGGCTGTGTACAGCCCTGCTCATCAGTAATCCAAGCTTTGCCGCATACGAACGCAATAAAGCCGTTCCTGTCCAGCAAGTACTATTTGGCAGTGTTCAATCTGTACGTAATATTACCGAGCAAGAACTTGTTCAAGACAAAAATAGTGGCTGGAAAACCTTTGGCGGTGCATTACTTGGTGGCGTTATTGGTAACCAATTTGGCGGCGGCAGTGGTCGCACCGCAGCGACTATTCTAGGCTCGGTCATCGGTGGCAGTGTGGCGAACAACAGGCAACAAAGCAGCCATTATAATCAATACCACTTAGTCGAGTTAATGATCAAAGTTGAAAACGGTGAACAATTTATGGTGGTACAAGACAAAGACAATCAAATGATATTTAGAACTGGCGACAGCGTGCGCTTAGTATATTTATCAGATAATACAGTCCGCGTTGATAAAGCCTATTAAGCTATTACATTAAACTAAAAAGCGAGCAGTATTAATGCTCGCTTTTTAGTATTTATAACTTTATTACTACGTTAGCTTTGTCTGTAATCGCTGAAAAAGCGTTGCATCTTACTCATAGCAGTCGTTAAATCATCTTTGTTAGGTAAAAATACCAATCTGAAATGATCTGGATTTGGCCAGTTAAATGCTCTTCCGTGAACCAGTAAGATCTTTTCTGCTTTGAGTAAATCTAAAATCATTTTTTCATCATTTTTGATATTAAAACGCTCAGTATCTACTTTGGCAAATGCGTACAATGCTCCTTTTGGTTTTGCACACGAAATACCTTCTATCGCATTTAAACCACGCCATGCAATATCACGTTGTTCGTATAAACGCCCACCGGGATTTATTAAATCATCAATCGACTGTACGCCACCTAATGCTTGCTGGATCGCATATTGTGCCGGCACATTGGCACATAAACGCATAGAGGCTAAAATATCTAAACCTTTACGTAAATCATCCATCAATGCAGTACGGCCACTTAATACCATCCAGCCCATACGCAAACCCGCTGCGCGATAGGTTTTTGCTAAGCCATTAAAAGTAATTATCGGCACATCATCACACAGTGCACCAATGGAGCTGTGCGTGATCCCATCGTATAAAATCTTCTCATAGATTTCATCACTCAATAACAATAATTTATGTTCACGTGCAATATCAATTAACTGCTGTAAAAGTGCGTCGTCGTATACTGCACCCGTCGGATTATTAGGGTTGATCAGCACTAATGCTTTAGTTTTTGACGTGATTTTACTGCGAATATCAGCAATATCAGGGAACCAATCTTGCTCTTCATCACATAGGTAATGGACTGGATTACCACCCGCAAGTTTGACTGAAGCGGTCCACAATGGATAATCAGGTGCTGGGATCAACACCTCATCATCATTATTCAGCAAAGCTTGGGTCGTCATTTGAATTAATTCACTGACCCCATTACCAATATAAATATTATCGACGTCTAGGTTATATAAACCACGTTGTTGGTAGTGCTGATAAATAGCCACACGGGCTGAGTAGAGGCCTTTGGAGTCACAATAACCTTGGGCTGAATACAAGTTACGAATAATATCGCGGTGCATATCTTCAGGCATATCAAACCCAAATGCCGCAGGATTACCAATATTCAATTTTAAAACTTTTTGGCCTTCATCTTCCATTTTGCGAGCCTGAACTAACACCGGCCCACGAATGTCATAACAAACGCCTTGTAATTTATGACTCTTTTTAATTTCTGACATTTTTACCTCTACTAGTGGAACAGCTAGATTAACCTAGTAGAGGGGCTAAATACCAGTGGATTTAATACCTCAAAACTGAAATAAATTCACGTCTGGGTATAGCTAACTAACGGCTTTGTAACCAATCAGTTAACTTAGCGGCTGATCCGGCAACTTGGTTGTCAAGCTGCTGAGCTGCCGCAAGCGCCTGAGAAACATCATTATTATTTAAGCTTTGTTCAATTTCTCTGGCCACCTGAGATAGACTGCTGGCACCAAACTGCGCGGCATTTGATTTTAAACTATGAGCATGGCGACTTGCGACTTGGATATCACTATGTATTGTAGCCAATACTTCAGAGCCTAATCGTTCAAATTCAGCACAACAAAAAGTCAGCGTATCGCTAAATTGCTCGCCTAATAACGATTCCATACTTTCCAATGCGCTTTCATCAATGACTATTGTATTCATTATTCATCCTTTTGTATTTAGCAACACTAAACCAGTAACTTATACTATTTTTATACTTTATCGTTCTATAGAAAAAAAACCAACTAATTGTCTCATTAAGCGTATAATTAGCGGGTTTTTCAACTTATTGCTACTAAACAAGATTCTTTTATGTCCCGTTCTTTGTGTGTTAATTGTAAATTTAGTCTACAAACGTGTCTTTGTGAAGATTTGTCGGTACTGGAAAATAAACTCAAAGTTATAATTTTGCAGCATCCTAGCGAAGTAAAGATCACTAAAAACACCGCCCGTTTACTCACATTGTGCCTAACGCAATACGACATCATGGTAGGAGAAACGCAGGCTGATTTTGCACAACTAAACACACTACCCGTTGCCACAACTGCATTACTCTACCCTGATGATAATGCCATCTTACTGGATGATGAAAGTACCGCAGCACCACAATTTAAAAGCCGGTTAAGTCATCTAATTGTAATCGATGGCACCTGGAAAAAAGCATTTAAGATCATGCAACTTACCCCAGCCCTTGCGGCTTTTAAAAAGGTCAGCTTTACGACGATCCCACAAAACCGATATCGTATTCGCAAAGCTCCCCGTGCAGATAGCCTCTCCACATTAGAAGCGGTTGCACATAGTTTAGCCTTGATTGAACATATTAACCCTGAGCCTTTATATCAGGCACTGGAAGCGCTCAACAGCAAACAAACCCAGTTTATGCCTGAGCATATTAAAGCGCGTTATCAAGCCAAATGAGTGCCAGCAATCGCTTAAAGCGCGGGTTTTACCGCCAAGGACCGGATTACCGATTTGATGACCAAGTTGACTTTAGTGATATCCGCGATACATTTGGTTTTCGTACTATGGTGGTGGGTAAATGGGTCACCAAAGAAGAACGCTTTATTAGTGCTAATTTAATTTACGACGCACTAGCCGATTTAGCGCAAATACTGCAAGTGCCGCCAAAGACCATTGGTCTGAGGGGGAAACTCAATTTTGCTTTTGGCCATGGCGGGCAACAACACGTCCAAGCACATTATAATAGCCGTACTCGTACCCTTGCGCTGGCAAAAAATGCAGGCGGTGGCGCGCTGGCGCATGAATGGTTTCATGCGTTTGATCATCACATAACTAAACACATATTTCCCCAGCATTCGCCACAGCATTTTGCCTCTAAACTTTGGCTGGAGCACACGATTGGGCAAAGTCACCCACTAAACTTAGCATTAAATAAGTTTTACCAAGGGGTATTTCTAGAACCAACCGGTCAACACGCTAATCAGTATGTATTAGATTGTATAGAATTTGATAAACGCCATCAGCAGTTTTATATGAGTATGCCTGAAGAGTTAGCTGCACGTAGTTTTGAAGCATGTATTGCTTGTAATGAGCAGATCGTTAATCACTTTTTAGTCTCTGGGCTCAATAACTCAGCGCTAATTTACCCTAAGCGCGATAGCTTAAAAATTTGTAATAACGCGCTCAATGATTATTTTTCCCAATTAGGTCAACTACTTTTTCAAGATCATTGACAAATACGGTGGTGGTTTCAAGATTTTCTTCAAGCCACTGCATGTAATCGTCAAACGGTAATGGCCGTGAAAAAAAGTATCCCTGACCAACTTCACAGCCATAGCTTTGTAATTTAGCCATACTTTGGCTATCTTCTATCCCTTCAGCCACTACGTATGAACCCAGTGATTTGGCAATATCACAGGTAGCACGACAAATTGTTTGATCATTTTTAGAGTATTCAATATTCATTACAAATTGCTTATCTATTTTTATTTCATCAAAGCCCATTTTGCTCAAATACGCGAGTGACGAATACCCCGTGCCAAAGTCATCAATTGCTATTTTAACGCCAATTAAACGGTAATCATTCAGGGCATTTTTTATATCAACCCCCTCAAAGAGTGTTGCCGATTCCGTTAGTTCTAACATTACATTAGCCGGGTTGAGTTGATGCTCATTCAACAACGTTATAAATAACACGGGTAAATCTTTACGCAGCAAATCTTTAGCCGAAATATTGATAGATACAATATGCTCAGGCAATAATACAATCATTTTCTTTTGATATTGCAGTGCTTGCGTAATAACCCATTCGGTTAAATCTGAAATTATCCCTGATGATTCAGCAATAGGGATAAATAAATCAGGGGGAACATTACCCAACTGTGGATGCTCCCAACGTAATAAAGCTTCCGCGCCGTGCACTTTACCGGTGTTTAGATATATCTGCGGTTGAAAAAATAAACTAAGCTGATCGCATTCAATGGCTTCTTTTAAAGCTGATGCAATCGCAATGCGCCGTTGCGATAACGTCACATTCTCTATATTAAACATATGCCAGCGTTCACCATGAAGTGGTTTAACCGCCAATGCTTGCAGCCCTCGCTGGACTAGTTGTAATGAGGTACTGGCATGTAAGGGATAATTTGCTACACCAATTTCAACTTTATCAATTAAGTGAATGCGTTGATGAGTGAGACCCTCAGCAAAAACGCTATTGATCACACATACAAACTGCTCTACTTGGCTTAATTCTAACTTGCCGACTATTACAACCCCATAGGTGCTGTCATCTAACCTGGCAATACAACGGCTATGCTGAAGATTAGCTTCAACACACAGCACATTCATTGACGCTAATTGCTGGGCTAATTTGCCCATGGTTAATTTTATCTGCTCATTTACATGCTCATAGCCAAAATTTGCCCGAGCATTAATCAGTACAGCAGGCCTAAATAACAGTAAAGAATGCTCTGTTGATAATTTCACCTGACTATCAAGACGCTCTATTAGTAACTGTTTATTAGGTAATTTTGTATCGTCGTCGTGAGTGAGGCTGTAGCTATATTGCATAACACACTTACGCTCGTGAATGAGTAACACCATCACAAAAGTAATTACATTTAGCACCAGTAACATATCATTAAGTTGCTGTATCTGTGCACCTGCCACCAGCGTTGCTTGCCAACATAAAGTTTGTAAAACCACTGCAAACCAGACCAGTACAAACTTAAATTGCATCGCTTTTTTGGTATTACTAAGCCAATAAAAAAATAAATAACTCAGCACCACCAACATAGAACCCAAACACACGGTCACTACAGCAAACTGCACTGATTGCTTCATAAAACAGCTAAATAGTGCTGCAACACAAAATAAGCTTATATAAACTGTTAACTTATCTTGTCGAGCGTTTAAATGATTTTGCGACTGTAAATAATGAATAAAGTAAAAGTTGACCACCCCTAAGGCTATAACTTGAAATGAAAACTGTAACTTTGTGTACCATAAAGACGCAAATTCAATATTAAAGTAATTCAACACCCCTTTTGCTATTAAAAACTCACTTAATACACACACTAGGTAAGCAAGTAAATAAAGCGATTTTGCTTGATGAGATAAACCGTATACAGTGCCAACAACGGCAAGACACAGCAGTAATAGCCCCGTAATTAAAAAGAAATTTCGCAGTTTCTTGTTTATCAAATTGGCAAATTCATTACCAGTTGCAAGGCCAATGCTCAGCCTGTCATCTTCACTATGGCGAGCGTAAATTACAGCCCAACGAGCCTCATCTTTAGGTAACAGTGCGTGTGGCAGTACTTTATCAACATAACGGTATGCATCATTTTTTACTTCAACTAACGGGTTGAAACTCTCATCAAGAATATAAAAATTAAGCTGCGCTAAATGGGAATTGTCTGCATAAATCACCTCAACTTTTGATTGCGACCGTTTATTTAAATCAACAATAAACCAATAACCTTGCTCTGCCTTGATACGAACATGTGATAAATCTGTTTTTGAATCGGTAGTGACAACTTGTTCTAGTAAGGGTTTGGTAGTTTGAAAGGGCGTATTTGCTGGCACTAACCAGCCACTGGCAGGCACTTCATCAGCCATCACAGACGCTGTAGCAGTAATGCTTAACAGTATTAAAAAAATCTTTATACAATATGCTCGCGCTAATATGCTTGCCTGATCCACTGTCACTCCATGTGCATTGAACAAATAGTAAATTATAAAAAGATAATTAAAGTATGGAGGTATTAAATGAAATAGCCAGTAAATAACCTGAACCGTGGATAATATATCAATAAAATGCTTAAGCAGTGTTTATGGTAATAAAATCGAGTGAGTGTATTTCCAAGCAATAAAAAAGGCCTATCAAGTGATAAGCCTTTATTTTAAAACTATATTTTAATTAGTTACTATCATCACTAATACGACTTGCAACTGCGCTGGTTTGATCTTTATATTTGGCATCTTTGCGTGTATTGTACGGATTTTCAGCAGGACCTGACATGGTCTCAAAGCTCATAGCGCCGATTTTCATCATAGGTCGTAATGCCAACGGCAATTTACCCGAGTTATAAAACTCTAAAACAATATTACCAGACCAACCGGGATCAATCCGATGGGCCGTCACATGCACCATTAAGCCAAGACGTGCCAAAGATGAACGGCCGTCAAGCCAGCCAACGATATCTGCCGGCAACGTGACTTTTTCATAGGTCATCGCAAGGGCTAATTCACCTGGGTGTAAAAAGAATGCATCGCCCTCTTTTAACACTATTTCATCGCTCATTATTGATTCCATTGCTTTATTAAGCTGATCTTTTGGACCACTTAAATCAACATAAGCTGCTGTATGATCTTGAAATACACGAAACTTATTACCTAAACGTAAATCTGCCGTTACCCCAGAAATCATTTCATCGGTCGGACTTGGCTCAATAATAATACGCTGTTGGGCAATATATTCTTTAATATGGGTATCTGATAATCTCATTAGTTAATCATCCGTAATCACAATTTCGACTGAATTATGATGGGGTTGTTGATAGTAAAGCATACTGGCAATCAGCCGCGCAGCGTCAGCATAAGTTTCACTCACCGCAGCCTGATTATCCATGGCGATTAATTTGCCTTGCTCTGAGTATTCGCGAATATCAATCGCCAAAGGAATTTGCGACAACACTGGCACACCATGACGCTGAGCTAATTTTATTGCGCCATCCTTACCAAATACATGGTTTGGTTCGCCGCAGTGTGAGCACAAAAAATGACTCATATTTTCAATCAAGCCCAATACTGGCACATTCACTTTATTAAACATGGCAATGCCTTTTTGCGCATCAGCAAGTGCTAAATCTTGCGGAGTCGTCACAATCACCGTGCCACTGGCAGGTACTTTCTGACTCATAGTAAGTTGAATATCCCCAGTTCCTGGTGGCATATCTACAATCAGGTAATCAAGCTCACCCCATGCAGTTTCATTTAACAGTTGCGTTAATGCGCCCGACGCCATCGGTCCGCGCCAAACAGTGGCATCATCACTAGGCACTAAAAAGCCAATTGATTGTGCTTTGATGCCATTAGCGTCAAATGGTAGCAATTGCTTGTCATTTTTAGCCGTGGGTGTTGCTCCTTCAAGGCCTAGCAACATTGGAATAGACGGGCCATAAATATCCGCATCTAAAATCCCCACTTTCGCGCCTTCAGCTTTGAGTGCGCCCGCTAAATTTACCGCGGTGGTTGATTTACCCACACCACCTTTACCTGATGCAATCAACACAATATGTTTTATCGCTTTGAACTTACATGCTTCAGTCAGCTCAATGCTTGCGTTAATTGTCACTGCTTGATTAAGTTGTTGGCTTACAAACGCTGCTACCTTTGGCATTTCAGATAACGCAGCAAATGGCAGCGTTAAATGAAGCAATATTGATTTATCAGTTTTTGATTCAATGCTTTTAATGAATTTTTCATCAATGCCGACAGCAAAAGCGGCACTGCGATACCCTGCTAAGGCAGTAAGAATCGGTTGTTTTTGCACCGATTTAGAGGAGAATAGTTTCGACAATCCAAACATAACAATAAAATAGTGTTTCTTTGATGAAAATTGCCTCGGAATTATGTAACATTCAGGGCATTAACACCAGTCAATTAATGAAAATCGGCCAACCACGAAGGTGTTTCCTTTAGGTTTGCTGATAATATTATGATTTTCATCCGTTCCTTAACAGGAACCGTCAATTCGGAATGATTATGGCACAGCGAAAGATCCTCATTACCAGTGCATTACCTTATGCCAACGGCCCAACACATTTAGGCCATTTATTGGAATATATTCAGACTGATATCTGGTCACGTTTTCAAAAACTACAAGGCCACGAAGCTTATTATGTTTGCGCCGACGATGCCCATGGCACGCCAATTATGCTCAATGCACAAAAGCAAGGGATCACGCCGGAAGAAATGGTAAAAAATGTCAGCATTGAACGTCAACGTGACTTTGCAGACTTCAATATTAAATTTGATAACTACCACAGCACCCACAGCCAAGAAAACAAAGAATTCAGCGAGCTTATTTATAATCGCTTAAACGATGCCGGTCATATCAAAAAGCATACTATTTCACAGTTATTTGACCCTGAAAAAGGCATTTTCTTACCCGATCGCTTTGTAACTGGTACGTGCCCAACTTGTAAGTCTGAAGACCAAAATGGCGACAGCTGTGACGCATGTGGCGCAACATATAGCCCAACAGAGCTTATCAACCCGCGCTCTGTGATGTCAGGTGCTGAGCCAGTACTTAAAGACTCTGAGCATTACTTTTTTGACCTGCCAGCATTTGAAGGCATGTTAAAAGAGTGGCTTCACTCCGGCACTATTCAGCAAGAAATGGCTAACAAACTAGACGAATGGTTTGCCGATGGCCTGCAACAGTGGGATATCAGCCGCGATGCGCCCTACTTTGGCTTTGAAATCCCTGGTGCGCCTGGTAAATATTTTTATGTCTGGCTTGATGCGCCAATTGGTTACATGGCCAGCTTTAAAAACTTATGCGACAAACAAGGCATCGACTTTGATGCATTTTGGCAAGAAGGCTCTGACGCTGAGCTTTACCACTTTATCGGTAAAGATATTATCTACTTTCACAGCTTATTTTGGCCAGCAATGCTTGAAGGCGCAAAATTCAGAAAGCCAACCAATGTATTCGCGCATGGTTTTGTAACGGTTAATGGCGCTAAAATGTCTAAATCGAAAGGCACGTTTATTAAAGCGCGTACATATTTAGACAACCTCGACCCTGAGTTTTTACGTTATTACTACGCTGCTAAACTTAACAGCGGCATCACCGATCTTGACTTAAACTTAGAAGACTTTGCACTACGTGTAAATTCAGACTTAGTTGGTAAAGTGGTTAACATTGCCAGCCGTTGCGCCGGTTTTATTACTAAAAAGTTTGACGGTAAATTAAGTGACACTGTCATGGAGCCGCAATTATTAGCTGAATTCCAAGCAGCTACCGATACCGTTGCTCAGCACTATGAAAACCGTGATTATAGCCGTGCTATTCGTGAAATAATGGCGCTTGCTGATAAAGCAAACCAATTTATTGATACCTCAGCACCATGGGTATTAATCAAAGACGAAACGAAACAAGAACAAGCTCACCAAGTGTGTTCGCTTGGGCTTAACTTATTCCGCGTGCTAATGACTTACTTAAAACCAGTATTACCGGGTATGGCGGCAAACGTAGAAGACTTCTTAAATGATGATCTATCTTGGCAAGGCGCGCAAACTGCGCTTGTTAGCCACCCGATCAATAAATTTAAACCGTTAATGCAACGTGTAGAAATGGATAAAGTAAATAAAATGGTCGAAGAATCAAAAGAAAGCTTACTCGCTGCAAAAGACAAAATCGATCCAAACAGCCCTTTGGCAAAAGAGCCTATTGCAGCTGAAATCGAATTTGACGATTTTGCCAAAGTAGATTTACGTGTAGCTAAAATAGCCAAAGCAGAGCACGTTGAAGGCGCTGATAAGCTACTTAAACTAACGCTCGACTTAGGCGGCGAAACACGCCAAGTATTTGCTGGTATTAAATCAGCTTATGCGCCAGAAGATATTGAAGGCAAACTAACGGTTATGGTTGCCAACCTGAAGCCACGTAAGATGCGCTTTGGCATGTCAGAAGGCATGGTACTAGCAGCAGGCCCTGGCGGTAAAGAAATCTATATTTTAAACCCAGACGACGGCTCAGAGCCAGGTATGCGTGTAATGTAATTCGACTTTAACTAGTTAACACTAAAAAGCCGTTGTTTTAAACAACGGCTTTTTTAATTGCCACAACAAATTGTTTTTCCAGCACATAAAATTGTAGGTGCTGAAGTTAGCGACCTGCGGCTACCCGGTTAACTTAAAGTTTGGATGACCATAGCCAAATCATATAATTGGTAAAAGAAAAAATTATAAGTGGCATACCGAAAAACATTAGACCAAAATAAGGCCCTGTTAGTGCTGATATTAAGTAGTAACCTACACCTTTAAAAGGCTCACCTGAAATTAACTCAAATATACTTCTTAAAAAGCTCGATAAATACAGAGCTAGAAAGCCCATGCCCAAACCTAAAAGCTGTACTTGGTACTTTTTGGTTTGTCTGTGAGTTATTGGAGCAAAGTAATAGCCAACTATAAACCCTGAAAGTGCGCAAAAGCTACCGACGAGATCTGTGCCCAGCCAAATGAATAGTGGCCAACTGGCGAAAGATAAGATGACTGCATATTTCAGCCTTTCAGAAACTCTCAATATGGGCACCATGTTTAGTTAAGTTAACACGCGCATAAATTGCGGAAAATGCTTGGCTATAATTAGCGAAGAATGAGCGCCAGCCAAGCGTTTGAAGTCATTTCTGATGCGTTTATTATACCTTCTTTATCGGTAATTCACTTATTTTATAGACTCGAAAAGGTCCCATACAAAAAGTGATTAAGCCATCATTTTTCTTCGGAGCTCGGTAATTCACAGTAATATAAGCCTCATTTATCGTATCAGTCTTAATTGTAAAGGTTGATACTTTATAATCAGCTAGCTCATGATTGCTTTCAAAAGCATGTGGTTCAGAAATAATTGTAGGAACATACAAGGTTACCCTATCAATTTCACCTAGAGAGATTACAGCTCTTACAGCCTCAGCAACACCATAATTAACAGGGTAATAAACCGTTATTTCTGATAAATCAGCGAAATTATCTTGAGTTATAAACGCCGCTACTTTCTTTATTTCGCTTTTTTTATCACAAGAAAAAGTTGATATTGAAGTAAATAAAAATAACAAAACTAAAAGTTTCACTGAGCTTCCTTGAAGGTATAACAATTTTATCTACGACATTTATCTTTTTACAAACAGAAAAATATCCATATATTATAATGCATTTATCTTAGCTATCAAACAGATACCTGTAAACAACTAGTTAACTTCACCTCATTTTTTACAAATGCAGCAATATACAAAAATGCTAGAGATCAGTAATATCTGACAAAATCATAAACACTATTTTTATATACAGTTTATTGTTAGGTGAGAGTCAACAACGCTAAATTTAATCGCTAAGCTATTTTAAGTTTTAGCGCTGTTATTTTTTGCACTACTATCTTTTATCAGTGCTATCCTTTACCAGACTATAACAGCGCTTACTATTACTGTAATTCTTTTAGAAGCCTGTTTTTACGTGGTAAATAATAGTCATCGTAATCCAGTGAAACTATCACCCGCTTTGCCCTTCCGAGCAATTCAGCTCTTGGTACTAAGCCTATTACTCGTGAATCAGCACTGTTATCACGGTTATCCCCCATTGCTAAATACATATCTGTAGGGATGATAAGTGGATCAAAATTTTGCATATAAGAGCGCTGCTTAGCGAGTTTTACGGTATGTTTTATGCCATGCAAATTCTCTATTTCCACTCGGTTTATGGCGGTTTCAGCTACAGTTTCGTAATTAAGCTTTTCACCATTAATAACAAGTTGATTATTAACTAAAGCAACAGTGTCGCCCGGTACACCTATTACTCTTTTTATTAGGCGATTTTGTGCAGCAACAGAATCAAATACAATAATATCACCGGCCTGTGGCTCGGCTAGTTTAACCAGCGAAATTTTAGTAAAAGGCACTCGTAGGTCATACGCCATTTTATCTGTCAATATACGGTCGCCCTCAACAATGGTTGGCTGCATTGAACCTGTGGGTACTTCGTACCAGTCAGCCACTGCACTTCTAAAAACACACATCAGCGAGATAAATACGATTAACGAGCGGTTATTTTTCCATATTTTATAAAGGTATTTCACAGTTTTGTTCCATAAGTTAGTATGTTATTTAATAGACAAAGCAGATATTTATCAGTTCAATCAACTTTGTAACAAGGCGTGTATTACTTTTATTAATTAAGGCTTATAAACTAATACCAGTCGTTTTTCGTAGTGATTTTTTAGTTCTTTTGATGGATACTATTTGGAAACAAATAATAATAACTACGTATATATGGAAATTACACAAGACAGACCAGCGCAAGCTAGCAAAGCTAAGTTTTGCTTAGACTTACTGCCAGGTAAATTAATCGACATTCAGTTCACCAACCCATTAAGTGTCAGATTTAAACTCTCTTTAGTTGGCTATGAAGCTGGTAAGTATTTAATTTTAAAGTACCCTGTCCAAGCAAAAAAAAGCCAATATGCTGATGTGTTAAAAGAAGGCAATGGCGCAATTGTACGCTATATAGTCGAAGGTGAACGTGGGGAGTGCGTCGCTTTTTCGACCACTATATTAGCTATTTCTTTTCGACCAGAAAAATTACTTTACCTTGCTTACCCTAAGAATATTGAGAGTAGGCAACTGCGTGAAGTCAGCCGTTTACAAACCCATATACCAGCAAAGATTAGCATTAATAAATCGCATACTTATGACAGTGAAAATCTATTGCAAGGTTTGATCATCGATATTTCACCGACTGGTTGTCGCTTTACTGTGCATGTTAATTCAGGGTTTTTAGCGCTTAAAAAACGCCCCGTGTTTGTGCATGTTCTATCGCCTATCGACAACAGTGCCGTGGTGATCAGTGCGCATGTGCGCAACAATCAAATGCAGGGAGATCGTTTAAGTGTGGGCATCGAGTTTGCCGCACATGAACAACAAAAAATGCAAAACTTATTGGCCGCTTACACGATAGACATTGCTTAATAATTGCATGCTTAACAAATGAGAGTAACTAAATGTACTCTCATTGATAGCTCGTTATTGGTTTTTCAACTGCTGCTTAGCTTTTTCAAGCTCACCTTCACCAATACCAAGTGAATCAGCGGCTTCTTTGATTAAATGAGGCTGAGTCATTACCAAGCCCATTAGTGCTTGTAACTTCTCTGGTGGAATACCGAGTTGCTGCACAAGTGCCATTGCCATCATTGGGTTTTGAGTAAATGCTTGAAAAAGTTCGTGTACTTTTTCATCGCTAACATTGTGCTCTTTTAATGTTGCTATAATTGGGTTCATGTTTTTGCCTTAAATCGCTTTATAGTTGCCCATAGTTATATGGGCAAATATTGGTTTTTAAACTACTGAACTAATAATACAACTTTTCCGGCATTTTCGTTTCGTTCAAGAATCGCGTGTGCCTCACCAGCGTCTTGCCAAGGCAACGTTTTATAAATATTAAAATCAAACTGTTGATTTGCTATATCGTCATAAAATTTTGCTACAAACTCATCGCGTAGTTGGCGTTTAAACGCTTGACTGCGATTGCGCAGTGTTGAGCCATGAAACGAAATACGCTTTTGTAACAAGAGTGCAAAATCTACTTCTGCGAAGCGACCATCTAAAAATGCCAGCATAATTATTTGGCAATCCATTGCAGCGATTGCTGCATTTTTACTTAAATAGCGCCCAGATACCGGATCAACAATCACGTTCGCCGTTAAACCATGGTTTTGCATGTAAGCAACAAAATCGTCGGTTTTGTAGTTGATTACATGATCGGCACCAAGCGCTTTGGCATGTTCGCACTTTTCATCGCTACCTGCGGTAATAACAACCGTTGCCCCAATACGTTTAGCCATTTGTATAGCTGCCCCACCCACGCCACTTGCGCCTGCATGGATCAGTGCTGTTTGCCCTGCTTGTAACTTACCAAGTTGAAATAACGCACCAAACGCGGTTAAATATACTTCGCTGATCGCTGCACCTTGCGCCATAGTTAAATCACTTGGTAAAGCCATTAATTGTGCGGCATCGACCGCCACATATTCGCTATATGCACCGCCTGCACACAAAGTAAATACCGCTTTATTAAGCCAGCTTTGATCAACCTCGGTGCCAAGCTCAATCACAGTGCCTGCGCATTCAAGCCCTAGAATGGGGCTGTCGCCCTGTGGCGCTGGATACTTACCTTGACGTTGCATACAATCAGCGCGGTTCACGCCGATAGCAGCAACTTTAATTAACACTTCATTAGTTTTTAATTGCGGTTTAGCGGTGTCGCTTAATGTTAAATGCTGATCTTGATGAGAAATAAATTGCATTGCAGCTCCTGAATTGATGAGTTAATCGATTTTACGCCACACTTCGGCTTCAACTAACTTACCATTTTCTGTTAAAGAATGATGCCACAAATCTCCTTCAATTTTGTAATCAAAAGCCATGGTTTTGCCAAGCAACGATTCAATGTTACCGTAAACAAAAGTCTCTACAAATTGTTGGTTTTTTAAGGTGTACTGCCCGCCACCTGCATAATGAAACTGGCCATTTTTTTGGGTGATGTAATTAAAATGAGTGGCGGTTATTAGTTTAACTGAGGTCAACTCTGGTGCTTTGGCAGTCACATAACCTTGTTCAACTGCATATTTCCCTTCCACAAACTCCCAACTACCTAATAGCGGGTTAGCTAAAACCAGCGGTGAGGTGATGAGTAAACTTGCTAATAATAGAGATTTCATGATTTTCCTTGGATTTTGTTTTATGAAACTTTACCTTTTTACACGCCCAAAATTAATCAGACTTATGGGTAATAACCCCCGGCTAAAATCGCCAACTTTGTTTGTATGGATACACATCAGCCAATTGCCCAGCATTGATATCAGCTTGGCACTGCAGCCAAAAATCAGGACTAAATAAGTCTTGATGTTGCTGGCAAAAATGACTAAATGCTTGCTGATCAGCACTAAAAAACACTTTAAACTGACTCGGGAATACATCATTTTCGGCAACATCAAAGTAGCTTTCGCTGCTTAGTTCATCAAAACTATTTTCACTGCTCGGTAAGTCTCTAAAGTTACAATCCGTTAATGGGCAAATTTCATCATAATCATAAAATACCACGCGCCCCCAACGGGTCACACCAAAGTTTTTCATCAACATATCACCGGGGAAAATATTAGCCCCGGCTAACTCTTTAATCGCCTTGCCGTAATCAAGCATTACATTATTCAGTTGTTTATCGTCACATTGATTGATGTATAAATTAAGTGGTGTCATTTTGCGCTCAACGTATACATGCTTAAGCACTAAGGCTTTATTTGCAATAGCCATACTTGAGCCGATACTCGCTCGCATATGGGTAAGCAATTCATCGCTAAAACGATTTAAATCAAATGCTAAATAGCGAAATTCATGAGTGTCGACTAAACGGCCGACTCTATCCGCTTGTTTTACAAAGTCGTATTTTGCCATCACCTGTGCTTTGGTTGATGTTTTAGGCGCGCTAAATTTATCTTTTATTACCTTATAAACATAATCTGAGCCAGCAGTGGTAAATACTAGCATTACCATGCCTGGCGTGCCGGGGGCAATAATGTACTTATCATCTATTGGACTATTGTTGGTGGTGTCGACCTTATAGCGATAAAACTCTGTTTTGGCATGTTTAATAAAGCCAATGGCATTGAATAATTCAAATCGTTGCTTATGTGGCATTAGCACTGATAAGTAATCTACGTAGCGCGCGGGTTGGTCGGTATCAACCATAAAGTAGGTGCGAGCAAAGCCGAATAATAAACTCAGTTGATCTGCACCCATCATCACCGCATCAAGCTTTAAACCGCTTTGGGTATGTAAAATAGCGACAGCAAAGGGCATGTTATCGCCATTTTTAGCGATACAACGACCTATTAAGTAGCAGGCTTTATTTCTAAAAAACAGTGAATTAGCGTATTCAATATAGCCATCGTTTAAATTCATCAGCTCATACACTTGACGACATTGCTGCTGCGCACCTAACGCCAAAGTACGCTGCAAAATATCAACATCATGAGCTAAATCTGTAAATCCAACCCGAAAAGCTTGTCGATAAATAAGTTGCTCCACCGCCTGGCTAAAGCCATTTTGCAATGAAATACGACTTACTAAATTATCAAATGGCCGAGATTTAGCGCGGTATTTGGCTTTTAAAACAAATAAGTGCACGGTGCGAATTTTTTTATCATCCCAAATCGAGCCAAAAGTTGAATTAAAAAATGTATGCGCAATCGGTTGGTTTTCATGATCTTGCACCATTTGGCCATAAATATGCTTTGCCTGCTGCCACAGTCGCGGATCGTTGAGCTCTTTAAATGCAATGACTCGCACCGCTTCACTAACATTTTTAACTTGCCTTTCATATACTTGTAAACGCTCACGCATTGCCGATTGTACATTTTGCCATTGCCGTTGCTCAAAACGACTTTGTGCACCTAAGGTAATATTTAAAAACTCAGCAAACATCGCTTCAAAGCCTGCGAATACGGCACGCGCTAATTTGGTCGCAATGACTTGCTCAATTGCGTTGCTAGTTTGAGTCGATAACGTATTTGCTGTTTTTAGCTCTAGCATATTTCTATCACTTATGATGACTATGTCTATTTAGTGGTTTACACACCTTAGCAAGCACGCTTTAATTTAGATAATTAATACAGCGAATGAATAAGATTGATCAAATGAATATAAGAAATGTCGATCTCAACTTGCTTGTGTACTTAAATGTACTGATAGATGAGCGAAATGTCTCGAAAGCGGCAAATAAATTAGCATTAACCCAACCTGCAATGAGTAATGCACTAAAACGTTTACGTGATTTATTTGACGATCCGCTCCTAGTTCGTGCCGCAGGCTCTATGACTCCTACTGCAAAAGCGCTGAGTTTAAAACCTGAAATAGAAGCGCTGTTAAAAATGGCTGAGGCAATAACCCAACCCAGTGATATGTTTGATCCAACCACTGGCGAACTCACCTTTAGAATTATGGCGAATGATTATTTAGAATCAACGCTAGTCGCGCCTTTTATTACCCAGCAACTCAATAAACATCCAGGACTTAATTTTGATGTGCTTAGCCCCAGCGATGTTAGCCTGCAAGATATGGAAAAGGGCAGCATTGACTTAGCCATCAATCGCTTCAACGGCCTACCACGGTCTTTTCATCAGGCCAGTGTCTGGCGAGATAACTATTGCTGTTTAATGCATCCAGCTAACCCATACTTAAAACAGCCTGATCTAGAGCAATACTTAGCGTCAGAGCATATTTGGGTAAATCGTGCAGGCTGGGGGGCTGAAGCTGCCGTCACGAATAAATCAGGTAGCCAAAAGCTGGGATGGGTAGACGAAGCTCTTTGGCAGCTTGAACAAACCCGTCATATTCGGGTGTTTACTCGTCATTACATGGTGGCAAGTTTACTATGCCAATCGCCACAACTGATCGCCACACTACCAAGACGACAAGCAATGCTGCTAACTAAACATACCGAGTTAGTGATTAGTCCTGTGCCGTTTCAAATTGTCCCAATTGAAGTAAAAATGCTGTGGAGCCCATTACTGCATCATGCCAGCCCACACCAATGGTTACGCCGCGAACTGCAAGCGTTCGCTAATACGATTGCTGATCGCTAGAAAGCTCTAATTAAAATGGAGCTCTCTCGTTATTATTGATTAAATCAATATCAGTTATTGAAAACAACAATTTCATAAATAGTGTGCTTAGGGCTACAGTGAAGTCATACCAAATGAGTTAACCACTAACACTGAGAGACAACATTATGATGCAAACTACAGCAAGCTTCACCCAACAAGACGGATTATTTATCGACGGCCATTTACATGCGTTCATCGAACAACAACTTTGTAAGCAAACCACCCTTGAGTGTAATGATGTTTACCAAGCATTGGCGACTCTGGTTGATGAATTTGGCTGTCAATGTCGTAAAAACAAACATTTTGACAATGACAGTTTAGATGTACAAACGTTATTGCATGCGTATCAAGTTGAGCATAATCACCCGCATTGTCATGTTGATGCACAAACAACAACTGCGGTATTAGATGAATATTGCTGTCAGGTGCCAGCTATTATTGTTGTTGCTTTAATGGATACATTAAGCGGTACACCAAGCGATGAACACAATGCAAAAGCAATTTATCAACGTGCTGCAACACTGACTAATCGCCCTTGCATGTATCGTGCAAAGCTCTACAACGCCAATGCAGCGTAGTTCATGAAACTTTTAAACGCTCGATTATCCTTTGTGTAAAATCACTGCAACTGAGGATGGTCGAGTTTTGCTGCTCTGCCTGTAAATCAAAGGTCACTTCACCGGCTATAAATGTCTGTTGCAAAGCCAGCTCTATACTGTTGGCCGCTTCGTGCCAATTCATAAACTGTAGCATCATCACCGCACTTAAAATACTACTGGTAGGATTTGCACTATTTTGTCCAGCAATACGCTCAAACGTACCATGAGTTGGTTCAAAAAAAGCCACTTCATTATTTAAATTTGCTGCGGGCATAATACCAATACCACCCACTTGTGCAGTCAACATATCTGCTAGATAATCGCCATTTTGGTTGGTTGTTACCACTACATCAAATTGCTCAGGATTCATTAACGCTTGCTGGAGCATGTTATCTGCAATCACTTCTTTAATAACTAACGGTGCCAAGCCCTCACGCGGTATTTCTAGCCAACGGCCATTACTGTGTGGTATTGCTGAGAACTCAGTTTGCGCTACGGCAAACCCCCAACGCTTAAACGCACCATCAGTAAATTTAAGTACATTGCCTTTATGCACAACCGTTACCGAGTCACTATTTTGTTCAAGCGCATACGCTATTGCATAGCGCACTAGCCGCTCTGACCCTTCTTTAGAAATATTTTTAATGCCAATACCACATTGTTGATCAAAGCGCAGACGGGTTACGCCCATTTCTTGGCATAAAAAATCCAGCATTTTTTCGGCTTCGACACTGCCAGCTTGCCATTCAATTCCAGAGTACACATCTTCAGAGCTATCGCGGATCACAACAATATTGGTATTTTCAGGTTTTTTTAACGGTGACGGTAATGCGCAATAGCCTTTAATCGGCCGCATATTTACAAATAAATCCATTTCATGACGAAGAGCAACATTGAGTGAACGAAAACCTCCGCCAATCGGCGTGGTTAAAGGCCCTTTAATCGCTATTTTAAATTGCCGAACCGCATGAATCGTCTCTTGCGGAAACCAATCCCCATCATATAGCTGCGCAGCTTTTTCACCGTTAAAGACTTCCATCCAGTGAATTTTTCGCACTCCTTGATAACATAACTGCACAGCATGGTTCACAATGTCACGCATACAAGGGGAGATATCCTGCCCTACTCCATCACCATCAATATAAGCAATGATCGGCTGCGACGGAATATGCCACACGCCTTTATTATCAATGCTAATTTGTTCACCCTGAGGTGGGATTTCAATGTGTTGATAACCCATAACCTGCCATATTTTTATTATAAAATATCATATAAACATTAAACCATGGTTGGCAGTGAGTGTCGTGGTTTTAGCATCTATACTTATCATTCAACAATAAAATAGTGAACGGATTTTATCCTTTACTCGGTCTTTTGTGAGCAATTAAAAACCATTAAGTACCAGATATGAAACTGTTTAATCGAATTTTATTCGTTACTTGTTTAGCGAGTACATCTGTTTTCGCAGCCCAGCTTGATCCTCAAGGATTAACCGAGCTGTCAAAAAGCAAGCAGCAGATAATACTGCAATGGCTGAATTTTAGTCTTGAGCAAACTCAGGCAACTTTAGGCCCACTGCCATACTCTAATTTACCCATTTATTTACACCCTCGGTATATTGCATTTGAACCCGTGCCTTGGGGAAGTGTGCGCCGTGGTGATCCAGATGGCATAGAGTTACATTTTGATCGCTTTGCCAGTTTTACACAATTACGCGATGACTGGACCCTCTACCATGAAATGGCACACCTTTACTTACCGTTACTACCCTATTCGGGCTTCTGGTTAAGTGAAGGATTTGCAACCTATATGCAAAATATAATAATGCGTGATAGTAAAGTGATCACTAGGAAGCAATTTATACAACGACTATCTGCAGGGCTTGAACGCGGACGTCAGCAAACGCGAACAAAGCAACAGCCATTAAGTGAACTTGCCGACGATATGTGGCAACAAGGTGCACAACAAAGAGTTTATTGGAGTGGTAGCGCATTTTTTATTGAAGCAGAGCTGGCTTTACAGCAACAAGGACAAAGCTTGACACAATTAATAAAACGCTATCGCGAGTGTTGTTATAGCTCAAAAACAACAGCAAAAAAACTGATCACAACATTTGATCAGCTTTCACGCAGCGCCATTTTTTCAACCTTATATGCCCGTTATACACAGCGTACTGATTTTCCGGACATTACCCGTGAGCAGCTTATTTTACTGAGGTGAGTGACATAAAATATCATCAATTTCATCAAACACTTGATAAACTAAATGGCTATCTAACATCACGCTATCGGCTTTAAGGGCTTTGTCTAACTTGATTGCATGTTGGTACAATGTTTCGCACTCAAACATTCCAGCAGTTCCTTTTAGCATATGAACACTTTGTGCAAACCCTGTCATATCGCCATCTGTATATTGCTTGGTTATTGTTTCTCGCTGCTTTTTAAGCCCTTCTATGTACACCTGTTTAAGCACCTCAAATTCATGCTCTGGCAATTTTACATCTTCAAGCATTTCGATATCTAAATAACTAGCAATTTTATGACTAAATTCACTGCGGTCAATTGGTTTGCCTATATGATCAATAAACCCTTGTTTTAGATAGCGATCAACTTCATGCTTCATAGTATTTGCTGTAAGGGCAACAATGGGTGTCGTTAATCCTGTTGCCTGCATAATATGAATCGCTTGTTCACCATCCATTACTGGCATTTGAATATCTAATAAAATCAAATCAAATTGATGATCTAGCGTAGCTTGCACTGCATCTTTGCCATTTTCTACCGCAGTAACCGTTAACCCCATTCGCTCTAAAATACGTTTGATCAGTTCACGGTTTTCAGGATGATCTTCCGCTACCAGCACTTCACCCACGAGATTTCGCTGATCTTGACTTGGCAGCTCTTTTTCTTTGCTTATAGAGATCTCATCAAAACTATTGATCCAACGCACTCGTTCAGGCATATATAGCGCGATATTGAGGCTAAACTCACTGCCACTGCCAACATGGGAATGAGCGGTGATATTACCATCTAACTTTTCGGCTAAACTTTTTGAAATATTTAAACCGAGTCCTGTACCGCCATATTTACGTGAGATCGATGAGTCAGCCTGATAAAACGGCGTGAACAAGTCTTGTTGCTCAGCCTCTGTCATCCCAATGCCGGTGTCTTTAACTTTAATGATAAGCTGCTCTTTAGTGCAACTCACCACTAATTGAATATGCCCTACCGTGGTAAATTTTAATGCATTAGCTGTTAAGTTTAACAATATTTGTCGTAATCGGGTTGGATCAGAAATAATCCAATCAGGCAGTGGGAATTGGTAATCAACTTTAAATTTAAGACCTTTATCACGAATTTGTTTGCCTAATAGCGATTCTATATGCGCAATGGTTGCAAATAAGTCAGTCTCGACTAAATCAATTTCAAGGCGATTGGCCTCAATTTTTGACATATCAAGTATGTCGTTTATGAGTCCTAAAACATGGCGGCTGTTTTGTAAAATAACCCGAATACCATGATTTCGTTCGTGAGGCTTAATATCGCCTAAAATAATACCATCTGCGTAGCCTATAATAGAGGTCATTGGCGTACGTATTTCATGACTCATATTTGCTAAAAAACGGCTCTTAGCTTCACTGGCATCAGTGAGTTCTGACGCCAATTGTTGTAACTCCTGCGTACGCAATTGCACTTTTTGCTCGAGGTTTTTAGTAAGCTCAACATTCTCATCATGTAAAATACTAAATTTATTTGCCACTGCAAACGCGAGTAACATCGCATCTAAGGCGGTGCCAATCAAACCTAATAGGTACAAATCGATTGCAATCGGCGTCAGTACACCTAAATTAGTTAAATTTCCCACCATATTAGGAATTGCCATCGCTAGGTAAGCAAAGACAAAGTATCGCGCGGGTTTAAAACCACTCATCCAACTGCGAACCCCTATGTACATGCCTAAGCATAAGGTGCACCCCGTTACTATTGTTGCCCAAATAAACCCAAAACCTGGCCACATAGCAGCGAAAGGCAAACCTGCGGTTGCCACCACAGCTAATATAATTGATGCTTTGGCTAATTGTGGAAAACTGTCTTTTAGCTTAAGCAAATTATTGAAAAATAATATGTTAGTTAATGGTATTAAAACAAACCCTAGCCAATGAAAATGGGCATTATAAAAACCAAATAGTTGATCTGGAATATGGAAAAACTGGCTCCAGGCAAATACCCAGCATGCTGTAAATAAGGCGTAATAAAGGTGGGTTACATCCCGTGCGCCAAAATATATTAATAAGTTATACAAACCCAGCGCAATGCCTACTCCAAAGCACAACATCATCACCATATTTTCGATGGTGACCTGGGTAAAGAAGTCTGCATAGGGTTTTAATACCAGTTTAGGAGGAGTGTAAAAGTAGTCACTTTCATACTTGGTGATCAAAAAGTAACGCTTGCCTGGTGTAAGGGCTATTTTATTGCCGTAATGAAAAGCAAATTCGTTTTTTTCAATCCCCCCTGTTACGTAACGCGCGGCCTCAGATGTGGGATCGGCCATATCATATACACGTGTTTCAATACGCGATACTAAGGTGTTGTAAGGGAACAACACTAATTCAGCTAGCTGAGTCTGATTTTCAAGTTCGACAACTAACCAATAACTTCCGCCATAATATGTGGTACTTGTTTGTGGTTTTTTATTGTCAAGCCACGTCGCAATCTGAGTACTGTTATCAGGAAACCCTTCATAACTTGCCGCTAATAAGGTACCAACTTGAAACAAATTTATATCTTGTTGTTGCTCTGTATAAACAAACACATCCGCTGACTGTGTTGCTCGCACTTCGCAGACATATATTGTTAGCAAGCCTAAAAAGACTACATAGCAAAAACCTTGTATTGCTTTTAACAGCATACAATACGCCTCAGTTTAATGACAAAAAGATTAGAACTGATAACTAATATCCAAACCATAGCGACGACCTTCCCCTTTAAAATCTTCCAACATGCCAAGGAAAGAGCTCAAATCAAACTTCAAATTACTGTACTCACTGGCAAATAAATTTTTCCCCCACAGTACAAAACCTAGGTTATCTAATTGATAACGAATATTACCATTGACTAAACTGTAACCATCTTGCATAGCATACGGATTTTGGTTTTGATCAAAATAATAGTCTGATTGATAATCCACTAGTAATTGTGTTGTTAAGGGATTACCAGCAAGCTCTAAACGATATTCTACGCCTGCACTCACATTCCACTTTGATGTAAATGGCAGCCGATTATGAGTCAAACTGTTACCCAAAGGATCAACAAATTCTTCAAATTCCGCATGGGGAATGTAACCCATCGCAAAACGCATTGAAAGTGCTTTAGTCGCTTGATAATCGAGTTCAGCTTCAAGGCCATAGATCACTGAATCACCAACGTTTTCTAATAATTGCACGGGTGGCTTTTGTGGTGAGTCTGATGGTTGGTTCATAAACACTTGCTGATCATTATAATCATAATAAAAAGCAGCCCAATTAAACCGCACACCTTGCTCAGGCCACCATGATTTAGTACCAATTTCATGCGCATTGAGACGCTCTTTGCCATAGTCAGCTAATTCGGCTTGCTCTGGGGAAGATAAAAACCCGCCATTATAACCACCACTTTTAATCCCATTTGCAAAACGGTAATAGCCATGGGTTGTATCGTTAATAAGGTAGTTCACAGCAAACTGGCCAGAAAAACCATTATCGGATTGCTCGCCTTGCACATGATAAAATGGCACTAAAACCCCTGCTAAATCACTCGGATCAACTACCATATTTAATTGTGCCACTGAGTCATAATCAAGTGACTCATAGGAATAACGTAGTCCAACACTTAGCAACCAATCTGAATTAAGTTGATAGTCTAACTGGCTGAAAGCGGCAATATTTTGCGTGTCAATTTGGTTATCATAGAAGAAGGTTGCGGTTAAGTCGGTGGCTAATATACCGCGATAATCTCTTAAAATATCGTTAATATTATCTTGTTTGATTGATTCATCTGCGTAATATAAACCACTGGTTAAAGTATGTTTGTTCCATTGCGTTTGCAAGCGTAACTCTTGGCTAAATAAGTGAGTATCTAAACCTAGATTTCCTTCGCATAATCGCGCTGGTGAGCCATCACAATTAAATGCATGATCGCGCTCTAATTGGTTATAACTACTAATCGAAATAATTTCGTTAAACTCATTTAATTGCCAATTAATATGTGCACTAAACCCTTTACCATCCGTTTTATGCGGAGAATCGTTATTAACTTTAACCGTGTAAAAGTCATCACTGGCATCATTGAAGCCAAAGTTATCATAGCAATTTGTCGAACCAGCTTCGCTAGGACTACATAACTGACCTGTTAATGGATCCGCCACTACACCGATATTACCGACAGGCTGCACAATACCCTGCCAATCTTCGAGGTGCGCTTGTAACAATACCTGTACAGTATCAAACTCACTTAATAGTGATAGCCGTGCATTGGTTTGTTGCATTCCAGCGGTAGGTGATTGTGCAAAAGTATTGGTGGTTGAATAGTCATAGTCTTGATGATTTAAAGCAACACGAAACGCGCTGTTATCACTTAATTGATTGTTATACATAGCATCAATACTAAACGCGTTATTATTTGCTATACCCGCTGTTAAATACCCCGACTCGTTAAATTCAGGGCGTTTAGTGCGAATTAAAATTGCTCCGCCAGTTGAATTGCGGCCAAATAAAGTCCCCTGCGGACCACGCAAAATATCCACTTGCTCAATATCAAAGAAGTTAACGATCTGATTACTTGCAGATCCTACGGCAATGTCGTCTACATAAATAGCCACAGGCGAGGTGTTCGCCGTATTGTAGTCAACTAAACCAACCCCCCGGATATTTACCGCCGGTGGCGTACCTTCAGCCGCATTTTGGCTGATTTTTAAATTAGGCGCGAATACCGATAACTCTGTTGAATCTTTATAATGTTGATTTTTAAGGCTATCACCTTTGACCTGACTAATGGCAATACTAACATCTTCAATTGCCTGCGCGCGTTTTTGGGCGAACACCTCAATGACTTCGAGGCTTTGGCTAGAGCCACTCGAATCGTCATTTTTTGCCTGTGCAGCCACAGCAAAAACGAGGCTCGACGAGCACAGCAGCAATATATGATTTGAAAAAGGATAACGTTGGCTTTTCATTAGATGGTGAACCTTAATACCGACAATGTAAAGATATTGTAATTATTTACGATTATAGACTAATTTATTGATTAAAGTCGCCAAGTTATCCATTAATTAGCTAGTTTTACTGCGCTTCAAAGGCATTTTCACCACTGATCTGCTGCGGATACCCACACAGTGCTCGTGCTGTTTGCATTCCAGCCATAACCGCAGCTTCAACACAACCTGCATTAACACCTGTTTTGATCCAATCGCCGGTAATAAATAAATTACTAAATTGCGTGCCATCAGTTGCTAAACGATATTGACTGGAATCTGAAACCGACAGCACATAACGCTCACTTGGATCAACATTCACTCGCCAGTACTGTTGATCTAAGCGCGCTGATTCTGGCACGTCATGCTGTGTATATAAAATGGACCAATCAAAGTCATTATCGTTATAAGCTAACGGCCATAATGGCTGCATATTAGTTGTTAATAGTTGTGTTAAGTTAGTTTTTACTTGTGCTTTTGCCCGTGCAGGGAAACCATGATCACTCTGTGGTGGATACTCTTGACAAGGAAATGCACTACAAAAATAGGCAATATTCTGCGGACTATTGCTTGCAGGCCACTGCTCTTTATCAATTAAGTTTTGCATTGCAGCCCAAGTATCAAACGGTTCGCTAAAACCACTCAAAATAGGCCCTTCTTCACTTGGCGGCATATACTGCCAACCTAACTGTTGATCTGTTTTATTTAACCAAATCTGACTGGCTTGTGTAGCTACCGAAAGAACATTTTTAGCCTGAGCAGCAAAGTTGTCGTCTATTGCTAATAATTGTGGGCAAACATGCTCTAATGAAGCAACTGAGACCCCAAGGATCAGCCGGTCAAAATCATCTTTAAACTGCAGTGTTTTAGTTGGTAGTTGTGCGCCAAAATGTGCTTGGTAACAGCTGGGCCAATCACTCCAAAATGATTCTAAATTAATATTATTCTGCTTTAGTAACAGGGCCTGCTCGTGGTTTATCTGCTGATAAAGAGGCTCACTTGGCCAGCAAGCTAAGTTTTTCACATCAATTAATGGCTGATACTCTGATGAGTTATTTAAACTCACTTGCTGTTGTAATAACACAGAAGCAACACAGTTTTGGCCACTTTCATCAATCCCAGGTGTAAGTTGCTGTAGTTGATGGAAGAATTCAAAGTTAACGCCTCTTTGTTTTAATAGTTCATACAATGGCGCAAAAATAACATCGCCCATTCCCGCCTGCATTTTCCACATTACCCCACCGCGATAACACAATGCGATTCTAAGCATGGCAAGTGCAGCAACTCCAGCTTCTACATTTGGTTTTTTAAAATCACCTTGTGGGTAGGCAAACACTAAATCATAAAAACCACGCACGGGCGCAGAATCGACACTGTATTGTTTATTCGCACCATTTTTTAATAACCATTGACGAAAATCATACTTGTTAATGACCCCAAAACCATCGCGATAAACTTTATCTTTAATCAATCCAACCAGCATCGCTATCGCTAAATCGGCACAAATATAAATACGCCTCAACTCTGCATTGTCATCCAGTAACTCGGTTAACTCTTGGTTAATCCAGCGTTTTAGTTTTCTGACAATATACCAAATCACTAAACTATCTTTCTTCTCAGAAATTTGTGGCTGCAGTGTGTTGTTACTTTGCACAAAGCTATTTAATTTATCAACAAGTAAGCTAGGTGTTGAAGTGATTTCTTGATTGAGATTTTGTATATCGTTGGTAAAGGTTTGCCATGCATCACTGCCATCAGAAACCAAGGTCTGAATTTGTTGATGAAAATGGCGTAGTAGGTATCTATCTCGTGGTTTTTTTGTCGTTAATTGTGTGCTCTTAGCTTGGACTCTGGCGGCCAGTTCAAATTGTGGTATCCATTTTTTTAGCCATACAAGGGTCATTTTTACAAAGTCCCACACGGTAATATCTAAACTCCCATTCGCAGGATTGCCAGGTAAAACAGGAAAGTCTATAGGCCACGTTTGCCACTGTTCATCAATGTGCTCCTCAAGGGCAATAAAACTATGCGGTTTAAGTGCTTGTTGCCAGGTACTCAGTGCACTCGTTGGCGGACGCTGTAGCTTGTCGTATACAGTTTCAATGGTTTTAAAACTATTAACATAGGCACCAAACCAGACATGTAAACCATGCTCTTCTATGCGCTGCCCCATAACAGCATTACGGCCACTGGCTCCTTTTCCTCCTAAACGCCAACCTTGTTGGTACACTGTAATATGTCTTTTTTGCTGCCAATTAGGTTGTTCAGTCAGGTATAAAGCAGCCGTCATTGCGGCAACACCACCGCCTATAATAACTATTTTTTCTTGCTCCATAATGGATCCTTACTTAGGGAGTATTTGTGTAGCTTGAAGTTGGTCAAAATCCATCTTGATATAAAACGGCAAATACACAGCTTGCGCTCCTAGCTGTAAACCAAACATTTGCGCTAAAGGAAAACTATCTAGTAGCTGTAAATGTAGCTGATAAGCACCACTGAGTAGCTTAAATTGATGGATTTTCTTTATTTCTGAAGGAGAGTGCATAACCGCTTGAAAAACAGCCTTATCGCCTTGCCCGTCAGGTAATTGCTTAAATAGTATTTGATCCATCTGTGGATTCACAAAACCCTGTAACAGCTGCTTTAATAGCGAAAAATCAATACCAATATGATCCCCATCAAACAAATTGGCGACATGCTCGCCAAAGTCCTCTAATACAGATAATAAGCCATCGCTTTGCGTCTTGACGTTTTTGGTGACTGAAAATAAATGCTGTGATTGTAATTTTGACGTTGGCGAAAAATGCTTAAAACAATCCAATGAAACTGAAAAGTCCGTTATATCACTTACCGAACTGGGCATCTGGTAATCACATAAATATTTATTGTAACCCCATGTTTCTCTGCCGTTTATTAATGCATAAACATTATTTACGCAAATAAACGCCGGATACCAATAAAGATGAGTAATATCTTCATCATTGCCTTGCTTTTCTACCTTTGCAACTGGTAACCAAATAATAATATCAGTCTCTTGCATCCAACCGTGCTCACTAAAAGGCGGCGTTAATGAGGCAATTTTTTCTATGTCGGTAAAAGTTAATAATGCATATTCGCCTATGCCTTTAAAATATAACTCATCCGTTGCAACAATATTAAGCGTTGTATCGATATACTGTTGAACTTTATCCTGATCTATTTTTGCAAAAAAACCATACATATTTGCATTAGTCATTCGACATGGTGGCTTTGCAACAGGGTTTGATAAAAAGTGACTATAAGGAGGTAGTTGTACGGTCATGATTTATAATTATTTTATTGGATAAAAAATAAGTATAGCCAAGATTTTTTACAAGGTAGTAATTTCAGTTAATTATTTTCAGTGAGCAAGTATTGGCTATATTGTTGATAACCAAAGCTATCGAAGCCTTTTGACAAGGGATTCATAAACCCATGACCGTAGTCTGCACGCTGGCATTGCACTTTGATTTGCTGCTCTAAACAAGCGAGCACAGGATGAATATCAAAGTGCACTTCTTGCTTCGCAAAAATAAACTCGCAGGCCACGCTGGCAGACAAATCTAAATAATGACGAACTTGATTTGGATAAAATGCCACTAATCTTTTTATCTGTGAATTTTTCACAGTTGCTTGGCTTCGCCACGCAGCGGCTCCACCAGCACTAAAACCGATTACCGTAGTTGGTTTAGTTACTCTACTAAGAATGGTATTAAGCTTGTTGAAATAGTTATCGTGACCACACTCAGTGATAAATAAATCATACTGTAATTGCTCATCAATCACTGGCTGCAATTGCCCATCGTACGGATCGACAATTATGCTTTTAGCGTTAAATTGCCGTGCAAAGTGACTCAAATGAGCGGTTTTACCAAAAATATCACTAACGATAATGTATTCCATAGCCAAATCTTATTATTTACAGTTAAATTACCGCACAACAGTTAAAATACCGCTAAACGCCTTTTTCAGATTAGCTAATTAAAATACAGCAGTTAAAATACAATGGCTAGAATAAAGTTAAAATAATGCTTGCGTAAATAAAATTACTGGGGTAAATTGTCCTCTTGGCCCTAAAAAAGCCTCGCGGTTAACCTCTTTACCCTGATCCAGTAATCCCCGCAAAACGTATATTATAGAGCTAAGTTATTGTACGGCGAGAACCCCAATTCAGACTACGGCATATTTTTAAATAGTCGCATAAATGTCATAAAGATCGTCAACACTGTAATGAAGCTAAACACAACACGGTCTATCTAATTGTGCTTTGAAAGCTAATAAAGAAATTAGCGCACATTAAAGATAACAAGAAAAAAGTGAGTTTTATTATGTCTTATAGTTACAACGGATCTATGATCCAAATCGCACATCCAGTGCAATCAATTTCAGTAAATAAACAACGTGTTATTTTTTCTGATACACAAGGTTTAAAAAATACCTTATTTACAAAAGCAAGTGACGCACGTCAATTTGTTAAATGGTTAAAAGCCAATTAATCGATACTGATTTGCTTCCTCGCAATTTAAATGACGCCAGCTAATGCTGGCGTTTTGCTTTTTTTAAGCTAACTATTTAACAGCTGCTACACTTAGTATATTAATAATTTATCTGTGGTTGAATTAATGCATTATGCCTTTCGTTATGCTTTTTTATCATTGTTAATTAGCACTCCTTTGCATGCTAAAACAATTGATTGGATAGTCACTGACTTTGCCCCTTATTATATTTTTAACGATCAATACGCAGGAACAGGCCGCGATGAAGGTGTTATCGCCTTATTAGAACAACAGCTTCCTAGCTATACATTCAACCGTACTATTTTTCCATCAAGTCGCACAATACAGGAGCTGTCTAACCCAAATCATACTTACTGCATGCTCTCGCTATACCAAAGCCCGCACCGCAAACAACACATCAGCTTTAGTGAACAGACTTCGACGGTTGGCTTATCGCCTTCTATTGCTATTCACCAAGAGCTTGTGCAACATCTCAAGCTTGAAACAAGTACACCTGCATCATTGAAAACCCTACTCAATCAATACCAACTTGCACTGGGGATTTCTATGAGCCGATCATACGGTAATGCTATTGATGCAGTAATTAATAATAGTGCCGACGCATCGATAATTATTCGACCTGGTCGCGATACCCTTGCCAGTTTGACTTACATGTTAAAGAAAAAGCGCATTGATATTTTATTGGGCTACCCAAGCGAGCATTACTATTTAGCAAAATCGATGGGGTTTGAAGATCAGTTAATGCAATTGCCTCTGACTGAAGCTCCCGATCTGAGTTATGGCTATATTGGCTGTACTAATACCGAGCAAGGTATCGCGCAAGTTGAAGTGCTTAATGCAGCACTGAAAGAAATAAAACAACAACCAGCCTACCACGAAGTGTTATTACGTTGGTTACCAGATAATTTAAAACCGTTACTAGAGCAACGTTACAAGCAAACAAAAACGCCCCAACTGAGTGAGGCGTTTATCAATATTAGCATATTTATTTAACCTGAATTCAGGTTAGGTTTTACTTACGCACACCTTCAATATACAAACCAATATCAACATGTGTAGATGCAGGACCTAGGTTGTAATCAATACCAAAATCAGCAAGCTTTAAACTGGTTTCACCTTCAAAGCCAACTCGGTAACCACCCCATGGATCTTTACCTTCACCAATTTTATCGATTTCAAAGGTAATCGTTTTTGTTACACCATGAAGGGTAAACTCACCTGTTACATCAGCTTCATCACCCTCTTCATCAAACTTAATTGACGTACTTTTGAAGGTCGCTGTTGGAAACTTATCAACATTTAAAAACTCTTTACCACGTAAATGCTTATCACGTTCAGCATGGTTCGAATCGATACTTTTAGTATCAATATTAACCATGATCTGTGATGCGTCTGGGTTAGCTGCATCGTAGCTAAAGCCGCCGTCAAAAGTATTAAAACGACCGTGTAACCAGCTATAACCTAAATGCTTAATTTTAAAGTTTACAAATGCATGGGCACCTTGAGTGTCAATAACATAATCTGCAGCGTGTGCAGTATTAGCACCAAACAATGTTGCTGCTACTGCAGCTGAAAGTAATATTTTTTTCATTTATTAATCATCCTTTTGTGGTTTTATCATTCTAACTAAGGTTTTATCTTTATCGATAAAGTGATGTTTTAACGCCCCAAGAGCATGTAAAACCACTAATCCTATGAGGCTACACGCCACATAGTAGTGAACTTTACCTGCAATATCTGCTTGATTAGCTACTGAAAAATCAATTGCGGGAATACTAAATAAGGTAAACACCTCAATTGCACGACCATCCGCAGTAGAAATCAAATACCCTGAAATCACAATGACGCTAAGCAGTAGATATAAAAATATATGTACTGTATGCGCTACATTATTTAACGCTTTACTGCTGCCCGCTACTGGCTCAGGCTGCGTGCCCAATGCACGCCAAGCAAATCTAAAAATTAATAAAGCAACTAAGGTGATCCCTACGCTTTTATGTAAATCCAAAGAACCTTTATACCAACTATCGTAATAAGTAAGTTCAACCATGTACAAGCCAAGGCCAAATAAGCCAATCACCATTACCGCCATTAACCAATGTAATAAAATGGCAACCACACCGTACGAAGATTTTGTATTTTTAAGCATGTGTTATTAATTCCATTATCGAATGACATCAGAATAGCGCGTACCTAGATAGAAGAAAATAGCTAATAACAAACAAGTTATGTGCGTATATGCACAAGTAAGATTAAATTTAGCAAGTTAGCAAGTTAGCAAGTTAGCAAGTT
>NZ_JACJEZ010000049.1:33499-37176 GCF_014164365.1 Pseudoalteromonas sp. SG43-6 | reverse complement strand
CGTGAAAAAGCGCAGCAGGCTGAAAAGCAAAAAGAACAAGCTGAACTTGCTGCTAAAGCTGCTGCTGAAAAACGTAAAGCAGAAGAAGAGGCTTTAAAGAAAGCTGAAGACGACCGTAAACGCGAAGAGTTAGCTGCTAAAAAACGTGCAGAAGCTGCTGAAGAGGCACGTCAAAAAGCGTTACAAGAGCAAATGCTGCAAGAGCAACTAGCTACAGAGCAAGCTGCACGTAATAAAATACGTCAGCAACAGGTAGGCACTGAGGTTGATAAATATAAAGCATTAATTATGGCGCGTATTCAGCAAAATTTATTAATTGATGAAAAGATGAAAAATCAACAATGCCGTGTGAATATTCGCTTAGGTTTTAATGGTCTGGTCACACAAGTTACATCTTTAGGTGGTGATAAGTTAGTATGTGAAGCGGCGCTTAGAGCTGTTCGTATGGCTGATACACTGCCAGTTTCTAAAGATAAAGATGTGTTTGAGCAATTAAAAAATATTAACTTAACAATTAAGCCACAATTTTAAAGGAATGGTATGTTCAACAAGTTGAAAACAGTTTGTTTAATTTTCGTTTTAGGCTTTACCAGTGTTGCAAATGCGGCACTTGAAATAGTCATAACCGAAGGCATTGATGGCGCGCGGCCTATTGCGATCGTGCCATTTAAGTATAAAGGTGTGGGGCCAATTCCACAAAAGCTCAGTGATGTGATTGCTGCGGATTTAATGCGTAGCGGTAAATTTAAACCCATTGACGTTAATGCCATGCCACAGTTACCTAGTAAAGACGCAGACGTAGACTATGGCGCTTGGGTAAATAAAGGTGTTGAAGCGATTTTAGTTGGTGAAGTCGAACAACAAACTGATGGCCGTTACTTAGTACGCTATGAGCTTATTGATGTTATCCGAGGCCAAATCACTGGCGGTGAAACGCAAATGATGAGTAACGGAAAACTCATTAAAAACCAAGATCATATTCAAGAAGCACGCGAAAGTGTGATCAGTGATACCGGTTTTAGACGTTATGCACACCGCATCAGTGATGTTATTTATGAAAAACTCACCGGTGAGCGCGGCGCATTTTTAACTAAAATTGCTTATGTGATTGTACGTGATGATGAACCAAAGCCTTACCAGTTAGTAGTTGCAGATTATGATGGTTTCAATGAGCAGGTTTTATTACGCTCGCAAGAGCCGCTTATGTCACCAGCATGGTCACCAGATGGCACTAAACTAGCGTATGTAACCTTTGAAAATCGTCAAAGCCAAATTTATATCCAAGATTTATACACTGGTAAGCGTGAACTCATAACAAGTCACCAAGGTATTAATGGTGCGCCACAATTCTCACCCGATGGTAAAAAACTACTATTGGTGCTATCAAAAGACAGAAACGGCGCTACAGAAGTGTATATGCTAGACTTAGCAACGCGTAAAGAAACCCGATTGACTAACCACCGTAGTATAGATACTGAACCGTCTTGGCATCCGAATGGTCAAGATATAGTGTTTACTTCTGAAAGGGGTGGTAATGCTCAGATTTATAAGTTAAATTTACAAACAGGTAGGTCACAACGAATGACCTTTGATGGTGATATGAATCTAGCTGGTTCTATTACCCCTGACGGCAAAGAATTAGTGATGGTTAACCGTACCAACGGGCAGTACCATCTTGCTAAGAAAGAGCTGGCTACAGGCGCATTTCAAGTGTTAACACGAACGCGCCTAGATGAGTCACCGAGCGTAGCACCAAATGGTTCGATGATCATCTATAGCACGCTACATAATAATAAGCAGGTACTAGCGCTAGTATCAATGGACGGTCGCTTTAAAGCACGGTTACCTGTGCTAAATGGACAAGTAAAGGCACCCGCGTGGTCGCCTTATTTACAGTAATTTTTGCTGGTTTACTCAATATAGGAATCTACTCAATGCAACTTAATAAAATACTTAAAGGCCTGCTAATTGCTGTGCCAGTTATGACACTAGCAGCTTGTAGCTCATCTTCGGATATCGATGAAGGTGCAGCTAATCAATCAAATCAAGCGACTGTTGAGCAAACAACTGATAATGACACTGTCGAAGTTGCGACATTAACGCCAGAGCAGCAAGCACAAGAAGAACTTCGTCAGAAGTATGACGAATTGCGTCAAGAACAAGTGATTTACTTTGGTTTTGATACTGCGACTATTCAAGGTCAGTATGGCGAATTACTTCGTGCACATGCTGAGTTTTTAGTTAAAAACCCATCTGTTAAAGTATTAATTGAAGGTCATGCTGATGAGCGTGGCACTCCTGAGTACAATATTGCACTGGGTGAGCACCGTGGCCAAGCAGTTGAAAAATACCTACAAAGTTTAGGTGTTTCTGCAAGCCAAATGTCAGTAGTGAGCTACGGTGAAGAAAAGCCGATGGTTAAATCACGTACTGAATCTGCTTTCGCTAAAAACCGCCGTGCGGTACTAGTTTACTAAATTAGAGACATTATGAAGCCGAAAATTATTTTGGCAGCCATGATATTGAGCGGGAGCACCCATGTTTGGGCTGCTCCCGCTCCTGTTTCAGAAGCTGCGAGTTCACAATCGAGTATAGAAAAACGCCTTGCTGCCCTTGAAAGTATGATGCAGTCGAGAAATTTATTACAAGTTGAGTTACAGCAACAGTTAAATAGACTGCAAGATGAAGTGAGCCAGGTTCGCGGGATCACTGAAGAGCAGACCTATAAGCTTGAAAAAGTACTGCAACGTCAACGTGAGCTGTATCAAGAAATTGAAAATCGCGTTAGCCAAGCTTACTCGCAACCTAGTGCAGAGCAACACGCAGAGCCTGTTGCATCGCAAGCTATTAGTTCTGATCTGTCTGAGAATGAGGCATACGAGCGTGCAGTGGCATTAATCATGAAGGACAAGCGCTATGATCAGGCAATTCCAGAGTTTCAAACGTTTTTAACAACGTATCCAAATTCTGTGTATGCGTCTAACGCTCATTATTGGTTAGGACAATTATTAACAATTAAAAATGATCCAGTAAAAGCATCGGAACATTTTAAAGTTGTTGTAAATGAATTTCCAAATTCAAATAAGCGTCCAGATGCCATGTTAAAGCTTGGTACTTTATTACAAGAGCAAGGTTTAGCCGAACAAGCGTCAAAAACCTTTAATGATTTACTTAACCAATACCCAAGTACAACTGCTGCAAAATTGGCCACTGATCGCCTTTCAAAAATGTAGAATCAGTTTGATTAGACTGCTTTTTGTCATAAGCGGTCTAAAATTGGTCAACTAGACATAAAAACTTAAAAAAAGAGACATTTTCTGTTGCACTCATTTTTTAAATAAGTATTATAAGCGCCCGCAGCAAACGAATGGTTCAACCACTCGAATTGCGACAAAAAGAGCGGGTCATTAGCTCAGTTGGTAGAGCAGTGGACTTTTAATCCATTGGTCGATGGTTCAAGTCCATCATGACCCACCATTCATTATTTAATAATAGAATGGTCTTTATCGGCGGATTTACGTATTAATGTTTTGTTGCATTTTGTTGCAGCAGCAGAGCGGGTCATTAGCTCAGTTGGTAGAGCAGTGGACTTTTAATCCATTGGTCGATGGTTCAAGTCCATCATGACCCACCATTCTTTATTCGTTGAATAGTAGAGTGGTTTATAATCGGCGGAT
>NZ_JACJEZ010000049.1:0-33399 GCF_014164365.1 Pseudoalteromonas sp. SG43-6 | reverse complement strand
TTTATAATCGGCGGATCTACGCAGCGTGCTTAGGCACATCAGAGCGGGTCATTAGCTCAGTTGGTAGAGCAGTGGACTTTTAATCCATTGGTCGATGGTTCAAGTCCATCATGACCCACCATTCTGGTTTATTCAATTTCAGTTTATCTGACTCCCAGTTAGTAAATTCATATCGCTTCATATAAAAAGCAAAAAACACTTACATAATCATCGTCAAGCTAAATATAATTGCGTTAATCAAATTGCTTTGCTCACCATTACTGTTATTTAGTTTTATATTCTCGTATAATCCGCCCCATAATTGCACTGTAGATTAAGTGGTCGAGAAATGAATTTAGCTCAAACTATTATGCCTGAAGGTTATATCTTTCCTCCTAAACCAGCTCCATTGAATAATGATGAGCAGGCGCAATACAAAGCACGTATCAAACAATTATTGATTGATAAAAATGCCGTATTGGTTGCCCATTATTATACTGATCCTGAAATTCAAGCGCTTGCAGAAGAAACCGGTGGTTGTGTTGCTGATTCGCTAGAAATGGCTCGCTTTGGTGCTAAGCACGATGCCGACATGATTATCGTTGCCGGTGTACGTTTTATGGGTGAAACAGCAAAAATACTGACACCGAATAAAACCGTGGTTATGCCAACACTAGAAGCAACCTGTTCGCTTGATATTGGTTGCCCAATTGATGAGTTCTCTGCGTTTTGTGATCAGCACCCTGATCGTAAAGTAGTTGTATACGCAAATACATCAACTGCCGTTAAAGCTCGCGCTGATTGGATTGTTACCTCATCGTGTGCCCTTGAGATTGTTGAGCACCTAGATGAAATGGGTGAAAAAATCATTTGGGGCCCAGATAAACATTTAGGTGCCTATATTCAAAAGAATACTGGCGCTGATATGATCATGTGGAATGGCGCATGTATCGTGCATGACGAATTTAAAACCAAAGCGTTAAAAGACATGAAAGCGCTGTACCCTGATGCTGGCGTTTTGGTTCATCCAGAATCACCAGCAGAGATTGTAGCGTTAGCTGATGCAGTAGGTTCAACCAGTCAATTGATCAAAGCGGCACAAACGATGAACAATCAAAAGTTTATTGTAGCTACAGATCGCGGCATTTTTTATAAAATGCAGCAGTTATGCCCAGATAAAGAATTTGTTGCCGCCCCAACGGCTGGCGAAGGCGCAACCTGTAAGAGTTGTGCGCACTGCCCGTGGATGGCAATGAACGGCCTCAAAGCGATTGAGGAAGCGTTATTAGATGCAACTGGCAAAGAAGTGTTTGTAGATATGGACCTTCGTGAAGGCGCACTCAAGTCGCTTAATCGGATGCTCGACTTCTCAGCGTCACTCCAACGCTAAACCAAGTTATAAAGATAAGGCCGCTGATACTGCTATCAGCGGCCTTTTTTGTTTGTTTACTAGGCAGTTAACAGGCAAAAGGGAAAAACACCTTGCACCGCCGCGTGCTATTTCATACTATTACGCCGCGTTATACATTAACGCCTGCGGTGAGGTGGCTGAGTGGCTGAAGGCGCACGCCTGGAAAGTGTGTTTAGGTTAATCCCTAACGAGGGTTCGAATCCCTCCCTCACCGCCATTATTCTATATCAGGACGCCTCATGGCGTCCTTTTTTGTTTGTGGTATTCAGGCAATAAGTGGTCTTATACTTTATTAGTTTTTACTTTCCTTAATCCCTTTCAATACTACTTATTAATCTTATACGCATTTCTGGCATAGACTGGTGAATATTGGATAGATTGTTGAAGTGGCTAATTGCAACCGAAATTGTTATGTTACATGTTACATGTAACATTTAAAATAAATTATCTGTAATGAAAAAAAGTAAACGTTCCTCTTTGCAGGATATAGCTGATGCTGTAGGTATGACTAAAATGACGGTAAGTCGTTATTTAAAAAGTCCTACGAAAGTATCTGAGGCTACGCGCAGTAAAATCAGTGCAGCGATTGATTTACTTGGTTATATACCTAATAAAGCCCCCGATTTATTGTCAAATGCGAAAAGCTTTTCTATTGGTGTGCTGGTTCCATCATTGACTAACCAAGTGTTTGCGCAAGTGATCCGAGGAATTGAAGAAATAACTGAACCGGCAGGTTATCAAACCATGCTCGCGCATTATGGTTATAGCCCAGAGATTGAAGAGAAAAGGGTGGAGTATTTATTGTCTTATCATGTCGATGGATTAATTTTATCTGAGACAATTCACACCGAACGAACACGGCAAATGATAAAAATGGCAGGTATTCCAGTTGTTGAAATAATGGATATTAACCATCCACCCATTCAGTATTCAATTGGCTTTGATAATATTAAAGCGGCCTTTGATATGACCAGCGCTCTTATAGATAAAGGCTATAAACATATTGTTTATTTAGGTGCCAGGCTCGATATGAGAACCAAACTGAAACTGCAAGGTTATACCGCTGCGATGACTAAAAGGGGATTGACGCCACAAAGTATCATGACAGATAAACCATCGTCGTATAGTTTAGGTGCCAAGCTTATAGTGAAAACACTCAAGGATTACCCTGATACAGACTGTGTTTTTTGTACCAATGATGACTTGGCGATTGGTGCGATTTTCGAGTGTCAAAAAAGTAATATAGCAGTACCAGAGCAAATGGCTATTGTTGGCTTTCATGGTCACGATGTCGGTCAATCTATGGTGCCGCAACTTGCCAGTGTAATAACGCCACGTCAACGGATTGGTAATCTTGCTGGTGAAACGTTACTAAGTGCGATTGATAACAAGCTTGATATTATAGCTAAAGACCGGGTTTTTGATGTGGGTTATAAAATTAATTTAGGCGAAAGTGCTTAGTATTAAAAAATGCTCAAGCGAATATAGCTTGAGCATTTAGTCGCTATAGAAACAGCGAGATCAATATTGCGACTATCGCGCCACATGTACCAATAATTGTTTCCATCACCGTCCACGTTTTAAGAGTTTGCATTTCAGTTAGACCAAGATAGCGACTTGCCAGCCAAAACCCCGAGTCATTAACATGAGAAAGCACGATAGAGCCACCACCTATCGCAATCGTAATTGCAGCAAGTTGCGCGCCACTGAGCCCAAGAGGCGCTAACATTGGGGTAATTAAGCCACATGCTGTTAGCATAGCAACGGTTGCAGAACCTTGAATTACTCTAACTGCCGCGGATAAAATAAACGCTAAAATAACAATGGGTAAACCTGAACCTGCAAGATAATTACCCAATGCATCACCGACACCAGAATCAATTAATACTTGTTTGAACACACCACCAGCACCGGTTACAAGAATAATGACTCCCGCGGGTTGCAGCGCACTACCGCAGATCTCCATTATTCGGCTATTAGGCACACCTCGTCTGGCACCCAGAAGATAAAAAGCCATTAAGCAAGCGGTTAAAATGGCAGTAAAAGGATGACCAATAAATGCAAGCCAATGTGCGATGTTCGAGTCGTTTTGCACAAACCGGCCACCTAAGGTGTTTAAGCTGATCATAAGCAAAGGTAGGGCAATTAAACCAAGGGCAAGAGCGAAGCTAGGAGTGCCTTTACCTTCTCTTGTTTCGTTCTCTGTTTGAGCATGAGCGGGCAGTTCAACATGAATAGATTTTGAGATAAACGCTCCCCAGATAGGGCCGCCAAGTAGCATCGCGGGAATACCTGCAAGTAAGCCAAACAAAATCATATAGCCATAGTCAGCCCCTAATTCAGAAGCCACTAAAATAGGGCCCGGCGCGGGAATTAAAAATGCTTGGCAAGATGCTATTCCTGCTAGTAAACCAATGCCAATTTTAATTACACTGCCGCCGCCTTTTCTGACCACCGCAAAAACAATCCCAATTAAAAGCACCACAGCAACATCAAAAAATAATGGTAAAGCACAAATGAAACCAGTAAAAGTCAGTGCCCAATTGGCATTTTTATCACCAAACCTGTGTAAAAGAGTATGTGCAATGCGATCCAGTGCACCCGTTTCTTCCATAACCTTGCCAAACATAGCACCTAAGGCAACCACTACAGCTACAAAGCCGAGTGTCCCAGCCATGCCTTTTTCAATTGTTTTTGTGATCATTTCAGGGCTCATGCCTGAGCACAATCCTGCGATCATCGAGACTAATATCAAAGATACAACGGCATGAAGCCTTACTTTCATTACGAGAAAAAGTAATAAAAAGATAGAGCCTACTGCAGTTAAAATTAAAGATAAATCTGACATATACTTCCTACTAATACGATCTTAATCATTTTTCGGTTAATTTTGTTTAACTTCACATAATTGATTGTTACGGGTAACATACTACCTGTAACTTAAAATAATAAATACATTGAACAGCAATGAATTTAAAATTAAATAGAGGTTAATCAAGTGAGCCAAACAAAAACTGGGCGTATATTTATTATTATGGGCGTATCAAGCACTGGCAAATCAAGTGTTGGCTCAGCATTAGCAAAAAAAATGAACGTTAAGTTTATTGATGGTGATGACCTGCATCCAAAAGCAAATATATTAAAAATGTCTGCTGGGGAGCCACTTAATGATAATGATAGAACGCCGTGGTTAGAAAGAATTCGTGATGCTGCTTTTAGTATTGAAAAGAAAAATGAAGTCGCAGTGATAGTTTGCTCTGCCTTGAAGCAAAAATACCGTCAGCAAATATGTGATGGCAATGTGGGAATTACGTTTTTACACCTTCATGGTGAGTTTGAACTAGTGAAAAAAAGAATGCAGGATAGAACAGGCCACTTTATGCCAGTTGAATTGTTAAAAAGCCAATTTGATACGCTTGAAATGCCGGATGAAAACAATGTTATTACTATCGATATAGACCAACCATTTGCAGACGTAGTTGAAAGTTGTTTTAAAGCGACCTTGAAATAAACTATAAAGTGCTTCTTTAAGAGGATGTTTGAGTAATAAAAGTCGCAGGAAACCAAGTAACCTGCGACTGATACATATTCAATTAGTAACGTTTTTTAGGTGCTTTTAGTTGTGAATCAAATTCATCAGGAAATAAAATTGTGCCGTCGTCTTCTTCAGTTGGAAAAACGGCGATAAGTAAGTCATCTTGTTCAAGACCGGGTGTCCATCGGGTTGTCCAATCTTTCAATGGAATTGCTTTAGCTGTGCAATTTTCCCACTCACCGGTAGCCCATGCCTCGGCATAAATACGTTCAGGCCATACCGGTACACAATCATCATCTTCGTTGGCGAGCATAACACAGCCATCGTCGTCATTTAATATCCACACTTGTTTGAACTCTTGGACGGTCTCAAACATAAAAGCCAATCTTTTTTTGGCTCCTAAATTTAAGATTGTCTCGAATTTTTCAGATGCGGTTGCAGTTGCATTACTCATTAATAGACTCTCTCTAGAATGGCTTAGGTATAGTATATTGACTAATATGACAAAATGTCGATTAGTTAAAAATTAATTACACATTGCGTGGTATAAATCGTCGGCGAGTTGGCTTAGATCTTGTTCGCAGCGGTTAGTCAGTGCATAGGTTCGCAAGCCGTAAAGGCCCATTGCTAAAAAACGAGCTAGATGCTCAGCTGTGCGTGTGTTTGGTATTTCACCTTCTTTTATCGCGCGCTCAAATTGTTCGGCGAGGGCGTTTTCGTAGGCGTTTAAATTTGTCATCAGTACGTGGCTGATCTGTGAATCTTGCCCTTCAACTTCACTAATACTTTTAGTCAGTAAACATACTTTCATCGCATCACCACTGATGCACTCGTTGACTATTGAGTCTAAGTATTGGCGTAGGCTTGGTAAAACGGGTTTATGTTGACAAAAAAGTGCCGTAAATTGCTGATTTCGATCAGCCTGATATTGCTCAATAGCCGCTAAAAAAATACCTTTTTTATTGCCAAACGCAGCATATAAAGATCCCGGATGAAGTGCTGTAACTTGCGTTAATTTTTGCATACTCGTTTTAGCATAACCGTGTTGCATAAAAGCCAGCATCGCTTGGCGAAGTACAAATTCACGGTCAAATTCGGCTATTCTCATAGGGCGCTCTGTTGCATTCTATTTGACTTATAAGCTGTAGATGGGGTTAGTTTACTTAATCTTGAACAAATATTCAAAAATAGACTTGAATGTTTTATTGTTCGCCCTTATCTTGAATGTACACTCAAGATAAGGATTGATAAGAATGACCACTGATCTACTGCAACCGTTTAAGCTTAATGACACGATTGAATTACAAAACCGTATACTTATGGCACCGCTAACGCGTTGTATGGCTGACGATAACTTAGTGCCAACTCAAGCGATGGTTGATTACTACGCACGCCGTGCTGAAGCCGGTTTAATAATTAGTGAAGCCACGATTATTCGCCCTGATGCGCAAGGTTACCCGAATACGCCAGGTTTATTTACCAGCGCACAAATTCAAGGCTGGAAAAAAGTAACCGATGCTGTGCATGAGCAGGGCGGTAAAATGTTTGCACAACTTTGGCATGTTGGTCGGGTTGCACATCCACACTTTTTTGATGGCGACGTTTTAGCCCCATCTGCGATTGGTGTTGAAGGCTCTGTACCACGTATGCGTGAGCTTACTTATATTACCCCAAAAGCAGCAACCACTGCCGATATTAAGTCATTAATTGCAGATTATGCAAAGGCTGCAGAGAATGCGCTTGAAGCTGGGTTTGATGGCGTTGAGATCCATGGTGCGAATGGTTACTTAATCGATCAGTTTTTACATTATGCAGCCAATGAGCGTGATGATGAATACGGGCAAACTCCAGAGAATATGTCGCGTTTTGCACTTGAAGTTGTTGATGCGGTAATTAACGTCATCGGCGCAGATAAAACTGGGCTACGTTTATCTCCTGGCGCTTACTTTAATATGAGCGAAGATAGCCGCGATAAAGCGGTATTTGATTACCTCTTAAACGAGTTGAATAGCCGAGCACTCGCTTACTTACATGGCGGTATTTTTGACGATAGCATGCGCTTTGCAAGCCTTGCAGATAAAACGACGTCAGAATATTTACGTGCGGCTTATTCAGGTACTTTAGTGGGTGTTGGTAGCTATGATTTTGACACGGCTAAAGCTGCTATTAACGCCAATAAGTTTGATTTAATTGCTATTGGTCGCCCGTTTATTGCAAACCCAGATTACATCAGTAAAATCAAAAATGCTGAAGAAGTGGTTCCGTATAGTGATGAAATGTTGGCTGAACTAATTTAAACGTAATTTATTTTAGTCACTAAACCACCTACGCCCGTAGGTGGTTGCATTAACGCCATGCATGTTGATTGCAAACTCGTTTTAGGTATTTATTTGCGATTAGCAATATTGCTTTTTAATCGTTACTAATACTGTGAAAAATACTCTTTCGTATTGATTTAACTCCCTCTCTATTTCCTACAAATATTACCGCGATAGACTGTTATTTAAATTATAATATCTTTATATGTTAATTGGTTAAGCTGCATTGTTGCCATAAATAATCAATATATTTGTCACTGTTACGTCAATTTTTTCGAGCTTTTTTGTCATATATTCCCTCCATACTTTGCCCGTATACAAAACAATAATTGCAAATGGGACAACAATGCGTACTTTTACTAAAAGATCGACTTTAAGCTTAGCAATCGCTTTAGCGTTTTCAACTAATAGCTTTGCAAATACCAATGAAATAGAAGAAGTCACGGTAGTGGCAAAACCAACGAGCTATGCAAATAGTGTGATTGAGCAATCAATGATTGAACAGCAGAGTTCGGTATCAAGTGTATTATCGGTGATGGATAACCTACCGGGAATTAGTATTAACGAAGGTGATGCATTTGGTGGTGATGATTGGTCTACCACTATTACGATGCGCGGCTTTAGTATCGATGGTAACCAACAGCAGTTAGGTATGACGGTTGATGGTATTCCAAACGGCGGCTCTAATTATGGCGGTGGTGCAAAAGCTAATCGCTACCTAGACAGCGAAAACTTAGCCACGGTTGAAGTGGGCCAAGGTACCTCAGATATCGCCTCAGCATCACTTGAAGCACTCGGTGGTACGTTTAATTTTGTTAGTAAAGATCCTAGCCTTGAGCGAGGAACTACATTTGCTTACACCAATGGTGACCATGATGCGACCCGTTATTATTTTAAGCATGAAACTGGCACTCTCTTTGATAACACGCAAGCTTATGTGAGTTATTCACAAACCAATACTAGCCGCTGGATAGGTGATGGCAGTAATGGCGGTAAAGATAATCAACATGCTGAGGCTAAATTTGTATCTAACTTTAATGCGCTGACTGTAACAGGGCGTTTATCGTATGATGATGTAAGTGAGACCAACTATAACAGTGTGAGCTTGCAGCAATTTGCGCAAACACCAGATTGGGATCAACTAACTTGGAATTGGACTGGCGTGCCACACTTTGACCAAATGTTTGCAGAAGGTTGGGGTACATTGCGTGAAAATGCGTTAGGTTACGTAAAGTTTGAATATGCAATCTCGCCTTCATCATTATTAACAATCAGCCCTTATTACCATAAAAACTCAGGGCGTGGTGATTGGATCCCACCTTATTTAACATCACCTGTCGATAAAGACGGTAATCCAACAACCGAAGGCGGCACAAATGCTGGCTCATATGGTTTTGCAGATAGCCAAGGTAAGCCATTAACGCCTAACGCAAATTGTACAGACACACTCAGTTGGCCATGGGATTCAGGCACCGGGTTGAATCCGGCGTGTTACCCAGATTCGGCAATACCGGTAATGTCATATCGCCATACACACTATGACAAGGACCGTTTAGGTTTAACCGCCGATTATAAATTAACCTTAGGGATGCACGATATTGAAGCAGGTATTTGGCTTGAACAAACTGATCGTGACGAATCTCGTGATTGGCATAAAGTTATTGACGCTCGCGTGTATCATCACTTTGATAGCACCCCATACTGGACGCAATATAAAAATACTTTTGAAACAGATACCTTTAAGTGGTACGTACAAGATTCTATCAGCCTAGGCGATTTTACAGTTAATCTTGGCGCTAAACAGTATTTAGTTGAATTACAAAAATACGATCATTTTGCAGATCTACGCTCTGATAAAATAAACAGTGATTCAGATGTGTTATTTAGTGCAGGTGCTTTGTACCAGCTAACTAGCAGTACAGAGTTATTCGCCAGTTTCAGTGAAAATTTCTCAGCAATTAAAGATGGAGTGCTGGAGCGTGATAGTTCTACACTCACAGAAATTGAACCAGAAACAGCTGAAAATATCGACTTTGGTGTACGTTATAAAGCAGACCGCTTGAGCCTAACTGCGACCGCTTATTCTATTGCCTTTGATAACCGTATTACTTTTATCGCACCTGGCAGTGATACCGGCGGGATTGATTATACGATAGGTACAAATGGCTCTTACATCAATGTAGGTGGTATTGACTCGCAAGGTATTGAACTATCAGCAAGTTATATGCTTACAAATGAATGGAATATTTATACTTCATACACTAATAACAGCTCTGAATACGCATCGCACGATCCAAGTGCCTACGATGCCGATGGTGTTATCCTCAAAGATGAAGACGGAAAAGCGCTACCGCCAAGCTTTAAAAAAGGCGATGACGTTATCGATTCACCAAGCGATATGTTTGTGCTTTCGACCGATTATTACAGTGGCGACTTCCGCTTTGGTATATCCGCTAAATATACCGGTGAACGCTTAGGTGCATTTTTAGATGAGCAAACTCGTACACGTAATAAAGTTGATGGTTATACCGTGCTTGATATCAATGCCGGTTATGCTGCAGACGTCAATGCCGGCCCATTTAAATCAATCGATATTGCTTTTGCTGTCACTAACGTAACAGATAAACAGTATTTAGCGGGTGGGACAGGTAATGGCAGCACTTATTTTATTGGTGCACCACGAACTGCAGCACTTACATTTACTGCTAATTTTTAAGCCCTAATTATAAAAATAATAACCAAAACCCATCCTTGTTGATGGGTTTTTATTGATAGGAATACTATGAAAGCAATAGCTAAACTGGCCGTAATAGGCTGTACATTAATGGTAAGTCATATTGTCAAAGCCAGTGATAATGTCGTGCTTGTGACGCTTGATGGAGTGCGTTGGCAAGAGGTATTTAACGGCGCCGATCAAAAATTGTTAGCAAATCCCGATTTTGTTAAACAGCCTGAGCAATTGAAACAACAGTTTTGGCGCGATGACAAACACGCCCGACAAGCTCAGTTAATGCCATTTATTAGCAATACGATTGCTCAACACGGTGTGTTAATTGGCGATAGAGAGAATGGTTCAACAATGTCGGTGAGTAACCCGTGGTATTTTTCATACCCAGGCTACAGTGAGATCTTAACTGGCAGTGTTGATGAGGCAATTAACAGTAATGATAAAACGCCAAATCCAAATAAAACTATTTTAGAGCGATTAGAGCAACGCGCTGACTATAAAAATAAAACCGCCTTATTTGGTAGTTGGGATGTATTTCCGTTTATTGTTAATACCAAACGCAGCGACGTATATGTAAATGCGGGTTTTATGCCAATTGAGGCAGACTTATTTGCCGATGCGCCACTATTAAATGCTTTACAACAGGAGATCCCAAGTCCTTGGCATAATGTGCGTTTAGACAGTTTTACATATCGTTTTGCCAAAGCTTATATGCTGGCAAAAAAGCCTAAGTTATTAGTGATCAGCTTAGGTGAAACCGATGATTTTGCCCATGATGGTCATTACGATCACTATTTGCAGTCGGCTAAACAAAGTGACGCTTTTATCAAAGATTTATGGCAAACCATTCAGACTACACCTGGCTATAAAAATAACACAACGCTTATTATCACCACGGATCATGGCCGTGGCAGTAACGCTAATGATTGGCAGCATCATAGTTCAAAACAAGCAATGGCAAAATCGGAGCAAGGTCGTAAAGCTTTTCCTGAGGGAATTATTGGCTCTGAGCATATTTGGTTAGCTGCAATTGGCCCAGATATTAAACCGCAAGGTTTATTAAAAACAACAACAGAGCTCAAACAAGCACAAGTTGCGGCAACGATTTTAACCGTACTTGGCGAAAACCCTAAGCAGCTTAATCCCGCTATGGCGGATGCAATTAATGAGATTTTAAAATGAAGCATTTAATTAAAGCGGCCGCATTGGTAAGCATTGTTGCGAGTTTTTCAGTATTAAGTACACCGCAAAAACTAACGCCACAAAAAATACTGTTTGGCTCATGTGGGCATCAAGATAAAGATATTCCGATTTTTGACGCGATCAATAAAGAGCAGGCAGATTTGTTTATCTTTTTGGGTGATAACATCTACGGCGACACCAACGATATGCGCGTACTTGCCGATAAATATCAGCGCTTAGGCGCTAAGCCCGGCTTTAAAACGTTAAAAGCACAGACTCCCCTTATTGCCATGTGGGATGATCATGATTTTGGCCAAAATGATGCAGGTAAAGAGTACCCACATAAAGAACAGTCTCGGGAAATTATGCTCGACTTTTGGCAAGAGCCACCGGGTTCAGTGCGTCGCACACGTGCCGATGGGATTTATACTTCGTATATGTATGGCGAAGGTGAGCACACGATACAAGTGATCATGCCTGATCTGCGTTGGAATCGCGATGCACTTAACCACGTTAGTGAAACACAATACAAGACTGAGCGTAAAGCGAGTAATCAAGGGCCTTATAGCCCAAGTGAAGTAAAAGGCGCATCGATGTTAGGTGAGGCGCAGTGGCAATGGCTTGAACAAGAGCTTAAAAAGCCTGCTGCAATTAAACTGATTGCTTCGAGCTTACAGTTACTGCCTGACTTTACCGGCTGGGAGTCGTGGGCTAATTTTCCGGAGGATAGAAACCGTTTATTTGCGTTAATTAAAAAACACAAAGTAAACGGCGTGGTAATTATCAGTGGTGACACACATTGGGGTGAGATATCAAGGTATGAACAAAACCTTGATTATCCACTGATTGAAATGACCAGCTCAGGCCTTACTGAAAAATGGAAAAACGTCAGTCCTAATAAACACCGCGTGGGGAAGTTCACACATGACGTTAATTACGGTGATTTAAGCATTGATTGGCAACAAACAGATCCAGCTATTTCACTCCAGCTAAAAGGCATTGATGGCGATGTGATCATGCAAAGCCAATTTAGCTTATCAAGTATTAGCCCATATAAATAATGACTCCCTCAGAAAATAAAACGCACAGTAGCTATACTGTGCGTATAAAAAGTGAGTTAATTATTGTGCTAACTCGCTGATTTATTAATGCCAATTAGCGACAATGGCTACCCCTATAATTGAAAATATCTTACACTGTTTTTATCTCAAGCAAGAACAGTGTCGCAATGCTCAATATTATTCAATCTAACCGTATGGAAGCCCTGCAAGCGCAGTTTCATCAGCTTTTAAAAGTAAACCCATTAAGCAGCCTGTTTGATAAAGAAGTGGTGTTGGTGCAATCTCCGGGTATGTCGCAGTGGCTAAAAATTGGTTTAAGTGAAAGTTTGGGGGTGGCAGCACAGGTAGATTTTCCATTGCCATCGAGCTTCATTTGGCAGTTATACCAGCAGCTATTACCGAATGTACCCAAAGAGTCGGCGTTTAATAAACCTAATCTTGCTTGGAAGTTATTTGCTATTTTACCAAACTGCATTGATGAACCGTTATATTTACCCCTTAAAACCTACTTAGCAGGTGACACTGACGGTCAAAAAACCTTTGCTTTATGTGAAAAAATAGCCGATGTATATGACCAATATTTAATGTACCGTCCGCACTGGATAGCCACATGGGACAGCGGCACTGATAAATTAGATGATGTAGATATTAGTATCGCGCCGTGGCAGCCTGATCTGTGGAGAAAAATAGTAGCGCATAGTCAAGTGCTTGGGCAAAGTCAGTTTCATCGCGCCAATATGCAAGGGCAGTTATTAGCCGCGCTTGATAAAATGGACAGTAGCTTATTACCAAAGCGGATCAGTTTATTTGGTATTTCAGCCATTGCCAGTTCGCAACTTGATGTGTTTGATGCATTGAGTAAAAAAACCGAGGTATTTTTATTCTTTTTTAATCCCAGCGAACATTATTGGGGGGATTTAATTGATGAAAAAACGGCAGCTAAAATAACGGCTAAATACGCCAAAATGCCATTGTTGGAAGCGCAGCAAAAAAAGCAAAGTGAGCCAGAGCAAGACTACTATTTTATTGGTAATCCGTTGTTATCATCGTGGGGTAAATTAGGCCGTGATTACTTTGAACAACTGGTACAGCGTGACGCAAGCTGGATTGATGGCTTTATTGATGTGTTTGACGACAGTTTACTTGGTCAAATTCAAAGCGAAATTTACCAGTTAGCGTTTAAAGGTGAATCCCTTACTGACAATAAAGAATGGTTTATAAACGATGAAGGTAAGCTTGCAATAAGCACTACCGATACCAGCATTGCTCTAAGTGATTGCCATACTCCACTTAGAGAAGTTGAGCGTTTGCACGATTACTTACTTAATTTATTTAATCAAAACCCCGCACTCACCCCAAAAGATATTATAGTAATGATGCCGGATGTTGGCACTTATAGCCCTTACATCGAAGCGGTATTTGGCGGTGCGCAGGGTAACCGTTTTATTCCCTATGCGTTAGCTGATCTAGCCATTGAGCAAGAAAAACCGGTACTGAGTTCGTTTGCAAGCTTAGCTGATCTGCCGTTTTCGCGCTTTGGTGTGTCAGATATCCTTGATTTACTGCAAGTGACGCAAATAGCTGAAAAGTTTAGTGTTGAAGCGCACGAATATGAGCAAATTCAATATTGGCTTGAGCGTGTTGGCGTCAAGTGGGGAATAAACGCCGAGCATAAGCATAGCTTTGATTTACCCGCGATAGAATTAAATACCTGGCAACATGGCTTAAACCGCTTATTGTTAGGTATTGCCCAACGTGATGAACAATGCCCGTTTAATGGCATATATAGCGCTGATGAAGTGGAAGGGATGGCACTTGATACACTCAATAAATTAGTGCATTTTATTGATGTATTGCAACACTTTAAACACAGGCTCACCCCAGACGACACGCTAACTAATAAAACCCTTATCCTGAGTGAACTATTAACGGCTATTTACGAGAGCGAAAGCGACGATAGCTGGGATTTACTGGTACTGCAAAAGGTGCTCGAAGAGCTGCAAAAGCACCATGATAATGGCGATTACACGCAAGTAGTGTCACAGCGTATTGTGAGTTATTTAATTAAACAAGGCATTCAAGAAAAAGGTGTAGGGCAACGCTTTTTAGTCGGCCAAGTGAACTTTTGTACGCTAATGCCAATGCGTGCTGTGCCATTTAAAGTGGTGTGTATGTTAGGGCTTAACGATGCCGATTACCCACGAACGGTGCAGCCGATTGGTTTTGATTTAGTGCCTTATTCGAAAAAGCAAAAAGGTGACCGATCGCGCAAATTAGATGACCGTTACTTATTTTTAGAAGCGCTGCTCAGTGCCCGTGATAACTTATACATGAGCTATATTGGCCGTTCATGTTTTGATAATCAACCGCGTATGCCATCAACCTTAGTGAGTGAATTACTAGAATACATTGGCCGCAGTTTCAAATTTGCTGAGCCAAGTGAGCAAACCTTGCCTGAGTGTTTGATCAATAAACAGCATTTACAGCCTTTTAATAGCCTAAATTATCAGGCAGATACCACTAATACGCTGCAATCCAATCACAGTTATAATCCAATTTGGTTACCCGCTCAGGCGATAATCCCAGAGCCACTGACGGCGCTTGAGGTCAGCGCACCTGAACATCTTGAGCTGGATATGTTTATCCGCAGCGTATGCAATGCACAAGAGAGTTTTTATCAGCAAAGTTTAGGGTTGCGTTTAGCACAATTTAACGAAGTAGCTAAAGATGAAGAGCCATTTAGTTTAGACGCACTGCACCGTTATTTTTATCTCGACGAAATACTCGAAGCGGCTATTTTTGAGCAGCCCCTTAGTCGTGAGCAAATACTGCAACGAGGCGAGTTACCGCAGGCGCATGTTGGAGATTTGATCTTTGAGAAAATGCAGCACCGGGTTGATGCACTGGCAGGGCAAGTTAAAGAGCACATCAAGGGCGGCAAAAATGAACCGATTGAAGTTGCGCTAACACTTCACAGTGATAACAACAGTACTGAGCTTGAAGGCTGGTTAAATCATCTTTATCAGCACAAACAAGTGTTTTATCGCAGTGCCAGTATCAAGGCAAAAGATCTCATCAAGGGCTTTATATATCACCTTGTTGCGCAGTGCGTGGATCAACATGTAGAAACTGTATTACTTGGGCTTGATAAACAAATCACTTTTGCAGCTTTGGATAAAGCAGATGCCCAAGCACTGTTGCAAGATTGGTTTACTTTATATAACGCACTACTTAAAGAACCCGTAGCGTTTTTTCCTGTGAGTGGCTATGAGTACGTAAAAAGTGGTGGCGATATTGGTAAAGCAATGAGCAAATTTAGCCCACAATATATTGGCCGAGGCGAGGGCGAGAACCCCTATATTCGCTTAACAACGCAATCGTTGAATGAGTGCCAAGAGGAATTTATACGCTGGAGCGATATGCTACTTGCGCCGTTATTTGCACATGCAAAGGAGAGTGACCATGCAAGCGCTTAATCCACTTACGATGCCGCTTATTGGGCAAAGTCTCATTGAAGCCAGTGCAGGCACCGGTAAAACTTATACTATTACAGGTTTATATTTACGTTATTTACTCGGCATGCAAATCGCGCAACAACACTCATCGCCCGTAAATACTCCGCTGAGTGTTGAACAAATATTGGTCGTTACGTTTACCGATGCCGCCACCCAAGAAATTAAAGACCGTGTGCGCACTCGTATTATAGCAGCACGTGATGCACTGCTTGGCCAAGCAACAGAGGATGAGCTGATCAATGCTGTGATCGCCACAATCGATGATAAACACCGTGCATTTGATTTGCTCGATGCCGCCGCTAAATCGATGGATGAAGCAGCAATATTCACCATTCATGGTTTTTGCCAACGAATGTTAAAACAGCATGCGTTTGAGTCTGGTGTGGCGTTTAATTTGGAGTTTATTTTAGATCAACGGGAGATCTTGCTTGAAACCATTAAAGATTTTTGGCGAGTGTTTGTATATCCACTCAATAAAGAAAAAACCGATGCAATTTTAGAGGTATTTGCTGCCCCTGAAGCGTTATTTAGTAAAGTGGCCAACATACTTAATAAAGGCAATGCGCTGGTTACTCCGCAAATAAAACTAGATGATGTGTGGCAAGCACGCGAGCTATATCTTGGTAAAGTCGCGAGCTTTAAAAAAGCCTGCCTTGATAGCGAATTTATTGCAGCTGTAAAAAGCTCTGGCTTAAGTGGTGCCAAAACACCTGCACGTAAAGGTAGCCTTGCAGCGCTTGAGGCATTTTGTAAAGGTGATGAGCTATTTTTTGAGTTTGGTACAAACAAGTACTCTTATGAAATATGGAGTACTGAAAACCTCAGTGACGAAGCTAATTATAAAAAAAATCAGCCTTTGTTTAGTCATGTAATGCTTAGCCAGTTTGATGAAATGGCTAAGCTTGTTAACACTGTTAATCAAGGCTTGGCAATCGCTATTGTGCAACATGCGGCAAGTTGGGTTAAACAAGCCATTGTAAAACGCAAGCAAGAGCAAAGCGTTATAACTCCTGATGATTTATTAACTAATTTGCACAGTGCACTCAATACAGAGCAAGGCGCAGCACTGGCAGAAAAAATAGCGCAGTTGTTCCCGGTAGCGATGATTGATGAGTTTCAAGATACTGATCCCATTCAGTACGGTATTTTTAGTAAAATTTATAGCCAAGAAAACACCACGCTTGCCATGATAGGCGACCCTAAACAAGCTATTTACGGTTTTAGGGGCGCGGATATTTTTACGTACATTGGTGCTAAACACGAAGTGGCAAAGGAGCAGCAATTTACCCTTGGTACTAACTTTCGTTCCAGTAGCGATGTGGTTGCAAGCGTCAATGCACTGTTTAGTAAACACGATAACAGCTTTATTTATAACGATGCGATCCCGTTTAATCGCGTGGCGGCACAAGGTAAAAAAGCCGATAAATCGTTTTTAATAGATGGCCAACCTGCCACCGCCTTTGAGTTTTGTGTGTTTGCAGATAGCGCCGCAGATGAAAAAAATAAACCAACTAATAAAGGCATTGGCCAGCAACATTTAGCTAGCTATTTTGCCAATAAAATAGTGATCTTACTTGAGCAAGCACAGCAAGGGCGTGCGTGTATTGCGAATAAGCCAGTCACGGCGGCAGATATTTGTATTTTGGTGCGTGATCGGGTTGAAGCGCAAATTATGAAAAAAGCCCTCAGTGATGCCAAAATTGCGAGCGTGTACTTATCCCGTGAGAGTGTATTTAGCCAAGAGCTGAGCCATCATTTACTTAATTTTTTATCGGCTTTACATGGCCAATACAACGAATCATTGTTGCGAGGCGTGTTAGCTGGGCCACTATTTTGCTTAAGTTATAATGACATTTATGCCTTGGCTGATGATGAAGCACAGTGGCAAGAGCATCTTAACTTTTTTGCTTACCTGAGCTCTATTTGGTACAAACAAGGTGCAATGGCAATGCTTGAGCACTTACTCAGTCACAATCAATTAAGCGCGAAATGGCAAGGGTTGGGTTACAACGTTGAACGTTGGCTGACCGATTTTCGTCATTTAGGCGAGATCCTACAGCAAAAACAAATCGAGCTAGAGGGTACTTTACGGTTATTACGTTGGTTTGCGCAGCAAGTAAGTCAACAAGATGGTGAAACCGTGCAAGTACGCCTTGAGAGTGATGCCAATTTGGTAAAAATAGTCACTATGCATGCTTCAAAAGGGCTTGAATACCCGCTGGTATTTATGCCATTTGCCAGCGGTTATCGTGAAACGAAAGATGCGTTGTATCATCAGGATGGCCAGCTGATTTACGATCTCAGTAAAAACGATGATGCGTTACAAAAAGCGGAGCAAGAACGCCTAGCTGAAGATCTACGGTTATTGTATGTTGCACTCACTCGCGCCGTTCATTACTGCGCAATTGGTATGTATAACCTAGGCCAAGGACAAAGTAGTCGGTTGGCAATTCAAAGTAGCTCCTTAGGGCATGTATTATTTGCAGGACTTGATATCACCAGTAGTTTAGTGTGGCGCACGCATTTACAAGAGTTTTGTGCTGACAAACCAGCCATGAGCTATCAACAGTTTACTAGCGAAGAGTTATCTCAGCAGGGTGCATTATCACTGCAATCAAGCCAAACACAAAGTCACAGTGTGAGTGTTAATAAGGTTAAAGTTAAAATTGAACGTGATTGGCGCACCACCAGTTTTAGTGCGCTGAGTTTTAAAAGTCATAGCGAGCATTTAGAACCTGGGCGCAGCGACGAAGATCATCAAAAAGATGAGTTTGCAACGCAACAAGACGATATTCGCTCACCTTATAGCTTTCCCAAGGGGGCAAAACCGGGTAGTTGTTTACACGAGATTTTTGAGCAATTGGATTTCACCAGCCCAGAGCAGCACCCCACAAACCATGAGCAAAACCTAAGCGTGGTAGTTGAGCGCAGCTTAAACAAATACCATATTAGTGAGCAATGGCAAGAGACAACTGAGCAATGGGTGCTTGCCGCGTTAAACTGCCCATTGAATGAAAACGGTTTAAGCTTAAGTAAATTAACGCCACGGGATTGTTTGGTTGAAATGGAGTTTAATCTGCCAATTACCAGTTTAACGGCAAAAGGCTTGAATGAAACATTGATTAAGCACTTTGGTTTTAATCAAAGTAGGCTCGATTTTTATGATGTAAAAGGCTTATTAAAAGGGTTTGTCGATTTAATATTTTGTCATAACGAGCAGTATTTTATTTTGGATTATAAGTCTAACTTTTTAGGCAACCAGCCAACTGATTATGAGCAAGAGCATTTAGAGCAAGCTATGAGTAGCCACCAGTACCATTTACAGTATCTAATTTACACCGTGGCATTGCATCGGTTATTAAAACAACGGATCAACAATTACAGCATTGAGCAGCATTTAGGTGGCGTATATTACACCTTTTTACGTGGTATGGCAGATGGAAAAGGTGTGTACTTTAAAAAGTTGACCGCCGAGCAAGTTATTATTTTAGATGGGCTTTTTAGTCAAGGCAGTGTTGCCCAAAGCATAGATGAGGCAACCGAAAATAGCCAAGGAGCAATGCTATGAGCGTGTTAGATACCAATACAGCCATTGCAACAGCAGCGACGAACGACGTACAAATAGTGCCATTATTTGATTACCTACTTAGCGAAAACCGGCTACGAATGGTTGATATAAAACTGGCAGAATTACTGTGTAGCAGTGAGCAAACTCAACAACCAAACGACGTTTATTCACTGCTTTTATTACTCTGTTTATCGCAGCAAAGTCAGCACAGCTGTTTAGATTTAGCGCAGGTAGATTGGCGTAATCCGTTTAATTTACGCCAAAGTGATTTTACCAAACTAGCGGGCATAATTCCTGACACACTCAGCCCGTTTAACGACACATTTACCACCGCAGAGGCAATTAATTGCTTGCAAAACCATCCTAGTGTCGGGGAGACTAAACCGTTACAGTTACTTGAACAACGACTTTATTTTGCACGTCTAAGCGGTTATGAGCAAACACTGGCATCAAGATTGTTGTTAATGAGTGAGCGTAAGCTCGATATTGATAGCGATAAGTTAACTCAGTTACTTTGTGACTATTTCCCCGAACAAGATGCACCAGAGCAAGGGCTCGATTGGCAAAAGGTTGCCTGTGCGATGGCAGCAACCAAAGGCTTTAGCGTTATTACCGGTGGCCCAGGAACAGGTAAAACCACGACCGTGACTAAGCTACTAGCAATTTTACAATCGCTTTATCAAAATGCCCCACTGAGTATTAAGTTGGTGGCACCGACAGGCAAAGCCGCTGCGCGATTAAGTGAATCAATCCTTGGGGCAAAACAACAGTTAAAAGATAAAATAAGCGCTGCTATTACGCCGCTGATCCCAGAAAGCGCGCAAACGATTCACCGGTTACTGGGGGTAAAACCGTTTACTAATAAGTTTAGGCATAACCGCAGTAATCCATTGCATTTAGATGTATTGATCATTGATGAAGCGTCGATGGTTGATTTATCGCTGATGGCTAAACTAATTGAGGCCTTACCAGAGCATGCGCGACTTATATTACTCGGTGACAAAGACCAGCTTGCCTCGGTTGATACCGGCAGTGTAATGAGCGATTTATGCCAAGGTTTAGTGCTTGGTCAAACACCAAGTTATTCAGAGGCGCGTTGCGCTGAACTAAACAGCTTATGCTTTAATAACCAGCGAAAATTAGTCGCAGGTAATAGTCAATTCAAACTGGCCGACTGTATCGCGTTTTTACAGCACAGTTACCGTTTCACAGCCGACAGCGGCATAGGTCAATTAGCATTAGCGGTTAATACCAATAACAGCGGCAAGCTCAATTATGTAGAGCAAGAGCTGAGCAGCGGCCAATTTAAAGACGTTATTTTAGACTATGACATTGTAAGTAAACCGATTGATAAACTAGTACAAAGCGCCGCCAGTAAATACGCTCAGTATCTTAATTTAATTAAACAACACGCGAGCGTACAAGACATACATAAAGCTTTTGCCAGTTACCAGTTGTTAGCCGCAGTACGCGAAGGAGATTACGGCGTTCATAGTTTAAATAAACGTATTGAAACACAATTAAGCCAGCAAGGATTGATTAATGTAAACTCAAATCAGCGGCATTATTTGGGCATGCCGATTATGATTGCGCAAAACGATTATCAGCTAAAACTATTTAATGGAGATATTGGGATTTTAATGCACGACGACAGTGCCCAGCTCAAAGCCATATTTATTGACGAGCAGGGCAATCAACGGGCATTTTCACCAGCCAGACTACCAGCCCATGACACAGTTTATGTAATGACTATTCATAAATCACAAGGCTCCGAGTTTGCCTATACGGCTATGGTACTGCCACCACAAAACCAAGCAACTGCCGGCATCAACCGCCAGTTAGTCTACACCGGCATTACCCGTGCTAAAAACACTTTCGAGCTGGTGGCTGATAAAAAAGTGTTGTTAATGGCAATGAATAAATCAGTCAGCAGGGCATCAGGATTGTATGAGAGGTTGGTGGAGTTTTGAAAGGGAAAGCTTTAAGTTTTAAGCTGCTTGCTCTGACCCCGTTAAATTTATCATGTAGGTCAAGCTTTAGCTTTTTTGTTGTCACAGATGCTTTGATATAAAATGCTGGTTAATCAGAATCATGGGATTAAATAGATGAATTCTTTATTGGTTATTTTGCTTTTAATACCATTTGTGGCATTTTCACATAGCCCAAAATTTCAACAAGTGGAGCAAGAAGCTAGGTTAATCGAAGTGACGCTTTCGGGCCGGATAGGGGTAACGGTTCTTGATACTAAAAATGGAGAATACTGGGATTACAAAGGTGATGAACGCTTCCCTTTGACAAGTACTTTTAAAACAATTGCTTGTGCAAAGTTATTGTATGACTCTGAGCAAGGGGATATTAATCTTAATAGTACAGTCAAAATTAAAAAGACAGATCTTGTGACGTATTCTCCGGTTATAGAAAAGTATGTAGGACAAGCAATAACCCTTGATGATGTGTGCTCTGCAACCATGAAAACAAGTGATAATACCGCGGCAAACATCATCATAAATGCAGTAGGGGGCACAGAAAGCATAACTGATTTTGTAAGGCACACAGGGGATGAAAAAACTCGCTTAGACCGTTTTGAGCCCGATTTAAATGAAGGAATACCAGGAGACTTAAGGGATACAACGACTCCTAAATCAATAGCAAACACTTTAAATGAGCTATTATTCGGCTCAACACTTTCTCCAATGAGCCAAGAAAAGTTAAAAACATGGATGGTCAATAACCAAGTAACTGGTAACTTGTTGCGCTCAGTGTTGCCTGAAGGTTGGAACATAGCCGATCGTTCCGGGGCTGGTGGCTTTGGTGCTCGAAGCATTACAGCTGTAGTATGGAGTGAACATCAATCACCGATCATAATTAGCATCTACATAGCGCAAACTGAGGTCTCAATGAAAGAACGCAATGAGGTGATCGCTAAACTAGGGAACTCCATTTTTAAAGTTTATACATCGCAGTCTCGTTGATAAAGCTAACGTTGAGGTCTTTCATGGATAAAGAGTTAAGTCTGATGATCCTGCCAGAACAGCTAAACCATTGAATCAAAATAGCAACTCGGCTATGGTTGATGGATTAAAAGATAAATAAAACGAGTCACTCTTAAGGCTCGTTATAGAGGGAGTTGGTACAGGTGGATATTGAAGTTGCTTTGGTAAACGCGTTTACAGTAAATGGCAAAGGTGGCAACCCTGCAGGCGTTGTTTTTAATGCTGACAGGCTCACAGATGCTGAAAAATTAAAAATTGCTCAAGTTGTCGGGTATTCAGAAACGGCTTTTGTTGCTAGTGATAATGAAGCTGATTTTGAGGTGTCTTTTTTTACTACAACAGCAGAAGTTGATTTTTGTGGTCATGCTACGCTAGCTACTTTTTCTACTATGTTCCAAGAAGGTATGCTTACTGCGGGCACTTATGTTCAGCGCACCAAGGCTGGCATGTTATCTGTGAGTATTGAACCAAATGGTAAGGTTGTCATGGAGCAGCAATTACCTGAAAAAATAGCTGGTTTTTCATATCAAGAAATTGCCCATGTGATAGGTATTGAAAGTAATATACTTGAAAGCACAAACTTACCTATTGAAGCTATCTCAACAGGACTAGCCGATGTCATTATTGCTGTTCCTCATGGCTATTTAGATGCAATAGAGCCAAACGATGAACGTATCGCTGATTTTTGCAAACAGCATAACCTTGTTGGCTTTCATGTTTTTGAGCTTTGTGAAGTGCAAAGTAAACATACAGCCAGCTGCCGTAATTTTGCTCCTTTGTTTGGTATTTCTGAAGAGTCAGCAACAGGAAGCTCTTGTGGGGCTTTAGCATGTTACCTTACCGAGCATCTTGCTGAGTTAGGGAGTGAATATGTTTTTGAACAAGGTAGGGCTATGAATTGCCATTCAATAATTACAGCATCTGTTGAGTCTAACAATTCAATAATAAACAGCGTAAAGGTGGGTGGTTTTGCCAATAGTATAGGCTCAGTAATAGTCGCCGTATAACAGCTACTCTCTTAAGCCTAGTAATTGACAATAGCGTACAATTGACTGTTTTTATTCTATGTTGAAGAAGCTTGTTTTAGCGAAGGTTAGATTACTTTAAAGGACTCAGTGTGAAATGAATACTATATTTTTGCCCATGTTCGCGCACGTGATTTTGTGTGTTGTGCTATATGGTTTGCTCACTATTGCCAGAGCCCCAAGTGTATGGGGGCTTGGTAAAAGAGCGGATGGCTCTAATCCATTTCAATCTATACAGCCAAAACTCAGCGCTAATTTGAGCAACCAATTCGAGTGGCCGGTATTTTTTCATCTGGTTTGTGTGCTTTTAATTTCTACTGATTCAACAATTAGTTCAGCTTATTATTTGCTAGCTTGGGTCTTTATCGCTGGGCGAGTGTTGCACAGTGGTGTTCAAATATTCACTTCAAACATCAGGCTGCGAGGAAGTGTTTTTACAATTAACTTCATCGCAGTACTCGCAATGTGGGTGATGTATAGCATTGAAAAAATGAGCAGTTAACAAGGTGGAAAGACTCGCAAACGTATCAAAAAATCAAACTAAACAGCTTGTAACCACTTAAGCCAAAAATAAGCACTAACACCGGTAAAGTAAGTAAGTTTACCAACATTGAGTTGGTGTATTTGCCCATTACTGTTTTTTGGTTAACCAGCCACACTAGGTAGGTGGTTACAATAGGCAGTAATAGTCCATTAGCTGCTTGGGCAAAAATTATCACGGCAACAGGGTCTAAACCCAGAGACGCCACGGCTGCACCAAATAATAAAATAACAATGGCGACACTTTTAAAGCGGGTGTTATCCATTTTATTTGACCAACCTAACATGCCACATACTGCATACGCACCGGCAAGAGGGGCTGTAATTGCACTGGTTAAACCAGCTGCAAATAAGCCAATAGCAAAAAAGTAATGGGCGGCATCACCTAGTAAGGGTTCAAGCTGCACCGCCATGTTGGCAGCGCTAATTTGCCCTGCATCTGTGCCATAAAATGCCACTGACGCGGTTGATAAAATAGCCAGCGTGATCACGCCACCTAAGGTGATAGACACACCCGTATCTACATTAGTTTGCTTAATGACTTTTTGTTTATCACTTTTGCTGTCGTGTCTTGCAGCTAAAACACCTGAGTGTAAAAATAAGTTATACGGCACTATGGTGGTGCCCACTAATGCCAATACCGTGGTAATTGAACCCTCTGGCATACTAGGAATAAAGCCTGCTAACACATCACTCAGCGAGGGAGCAGCCATAACTAACGTAGAGATAAACACTAGGCTCATTAAAATCACTAATAAAATAAGCGCGTTTTCAACGACTTTGTGTTTACCGCTGTAAAGTAACACCGCACTTAAAAATGCAATGAGTGGCGTCCAAAGCTGGGCATTAACATGAGGAAATATTTCAATTAATCCCATGCTGGCACCGCTAAGGTTGCCAGCCTCGTAGGCGGCACTACCTACTCCAATGGCGCTGATCACTAAAAATATAGCGAGAGATTTAAATAGGGGCATTTCAATGTGAGCTCTTAGCGCTTGCGCTAAATCTTGCCCGGTGGCTACGCCAAGGCGCGCCGCCATAGATTGTAATAATATGGTGGCAATAACTGAAAACAGTAATGTCCATATTAGTGCAAAACCAAAGTTTGCACCTGCCACGCTGGCAGTCGTAATAGTCCCTGGTCCAATGAAGGCAGCGGTGACGAGTAGTCCTGGTCCTAATCGCATAATTGACCTTAATAGTACTTTTATATATTGCTATTTAAAGTTACATCTAACGTTTTATAACGCGATGCCTGTATTATTGCTGCCACTTATATTAAGTGCCTTGCAGCGATAGCCGCCCCTTGGCAAACCCTTTTTTGATGATAATCATATGTTAAAAAAGGTCGCGTAGCATACCAACTTATATATAAATTTAAAGGGGGTGTGGCGCGTTTGCACAAAATTAATACAATCAATAAATAACAGTAATAACCGCTTACCTCAGTTTAGGGCTTATTTAACGGCTTAGAGGATGACTGAATAACCTTAAATTGTTCACAGGTTTATGCCAATAACTATAGGCACTATAAACGCTTTGCACGCATTGTATTCGAACAGAGGGTTTGAATACCCTAAATATCACCCAATTCATGCCATCACTGCTTTAATGGCCTCTAAGCCTTTTCGCAAAGTGCTGGCATCGGTTGCATAATTAATGCGAATACACTGGTGTTTGTGTGCCCAAGCATCATCAATACCAATAAAAAAATTATGCCCGGGAATAATATAAACATCCTGCTCTTTGAGCTTTTGGTAAAGTTGTTCGCTGGTTATTTTTGCCTCTTTAAACCACAGCCACATAAAAAATGCGCCTTCTACTTTGTGTAAGTAAACGGGGAGGTGGGCAAATATTTCATCAAACAAGTTCATTGCTGTTTGTGCTTTTTCTCGATAAAAAGGCAGCACTGAGTTTTTACACAGCGGAAGGAGTTCATCTTCATTAATAAGGCGCGTTACTAAACTTGGGCCAAAACTGTTCGGCGACAAAACCATACTGCCATTTACACGGCCAATGGCTTTAATTATGTCATTGTTAGCCACTACAATACCGGTTCGCAAACCCGGTAGGCCAAGCTTTGAAAGTGACATGCATAAAATAATGTTTGAGTTCCAGGTTAAGTTTGCGTCGGTATAAATACACCCAGGGAATGGGTCGCCGTAGGCGTTATCAATGATCAGTGGGATATTATATTGCTTAGCCAATAAATCGAGATGCTGTACTTCTTCATCAGTAATGACATTGCCTGTTGGGTTAGTCGGGCGCGATACACACAGTGCGCTAATGCTGCTGTCGCTTGCTAATACTTGCTCAACAGCTTTAAAATTAATGATATATTTAAATTGGTTTGAGCCACTTTCAGTATTTAAAATTTCGATATCGGGCTTTATTGCTACAAACATATCGTCAGTTAAGCCTTGATCTGCATAGCCTACATATTCAGGTGCCAGCGGAAATAAAACCTTTTTATGGCTTCCATCAGGCATACTGCCAGCTAACAGATTAAATAACACAAAAAAATTGGCTTGGCTGCCATTACCAAGCGCTATATTATTTGCGGTTAAATCCCATGAGTATTCACTTTTTAGTTGCTTGGCCAGAGCTGCACGAAATGCATCATTACCCGTTGGGCCATCGTAAAGTCCAAATACGTTGGAAAGTGTATTATTAGCAACAAGCTTTTGTAACTCATTGATAAAAATATCATTAACCTCAGGCACTAGGGCCGGATTACCACCACCGAGCATAACAATATTTGGATTATTACTGTTTTTAGCATCGCCTAAATCTTCCATTAACTGTGTAATACCATTAGGTTGAGTAAATTTAGTGCCGAAGTTTGAGTAATCCATAATGACCGTGTGCCTTAAAAAATGATAAGTTAGTGTAAATTAACGCTATGAATTTGATATTGAAAAATTTTCACCGCTTAGATTAATATAGCGATAACCCGCTATAATCGTTTTTCTTATTTTAAGTAGGGCAGCCTTATCAGCAACCTTGAATCACACACTAAAACACCTTTAAACACCACTGCAGACGATTCGGTTATTACTGATACGATTCTTAAAATTGCCACTTTTAATTTGTTTAATTACCTTGAGCCGCCTAATGCCTATTATGAATTTGAACGCATATACACCACAGAGCAGTGGGCTAAAAAGCAGCGTTGGCTTATTAATTACTTAACCGAGCATCAGCCTGATGTGATTGGCTTTCAAGAAGTATTTAGTATTGAGTCGCTTAAAGAATTAGTTAAAGAGCAAGGTTATGCGTACTTTGCCGTGGTAGATGAGCCCCAGGTAATCGACGACTTTATTTACAAACGCCCTGTTGTGGCAATAGCCGCAAAATACCCAATTGCTGAAGTGGCAACTGTTGAGCATGACCATGAGTTTGCTGAAACCCTTGGTTTAACTGAGGATTTTACATTTAGCCGAAAGGTGCTTAGAGCTACAATAACCTTACCGCATATCGGCAACACGGATTGTTATGTGGTGCATTTTAAGTCTAAGCGCTCAATGATAGAGCTTGATGAGCAAAACAAAGACCTCACACCCGAAAAAAACATTATTGAGTTATTAAAAGCCGATATAGCAGGGAGTTGGGGCTCAACTATTCAGCGCGGCAGTGAAGCCACATTACTGATGATGGACATCATTGCGCGCCGCGAATCTACACAAAACCCAATGGTTTTAATGGGCGATTTTAACAACGACTTAGCCGATGGCGTTTTAAGCCATTTACTAACAAATACACTGCGCTTTGCCCCCACGTTTGACAGTAAAACTTACCTTGTAAAATATTGCCTTAACGACGCATGGCAGTTATTTGCAAAGTCGCAATTAAATTTGGCTAATCAAAATAATGAAAATACAGTGGATTTAAAGCGAAAGCCTACCCATTATTTTGGCGCGAGAAGCTCAGTGCTTGACTACATTTTGTTATCTTTCGAGTTTGACTCAAGTTACGACGACAGTTTTTTTGAGGTGAGTCAGTACCATACTTACGATCGTCATTTAATTAACCCTGAATTTGAGCGTGATGATTTAAGCACCGATCATGGCGTGGTATTGATTAGCTTAGCATTAAGGACGTAACGGGTTTTGTTACTAAAAATTATAAGCTAATCTGCCGCTGACATAATTAGTATTAAGGCGCTCAGTAGGTGCCTTGATGTTTTCCCTTTCTTTTATCCTGCGGTTTTAAAAAATCACTAATAATTAGTGCATTAACTCTAATTTATATTGATCCACATCATCTTTATTAACGGTGAGAATGGTAGATTAGTGACGCTGGATTTTTAAGTTCGTTTAAATCGCTTATTACAACTACCCTTGTTGTACTTACAAAGCAGGGTTGCTTTTATATAACAAATAGCGTGCTGTATCCTAAAAATTTTTACCTTGATTACCCTCACTTACATTACTTTATACATACATGGAGTTTTAGCACATGACAATTAAATCAACGTTCAAATCTTTGAGTAAGCTCGCTGTATTGATCATTGTGGGGGGGGCTGGCTGGTATGCTTGGCAAACCTTGCAACCTACATCATTTGCTGAACAACTCCCTGACAGTGTTGCCTATGGAAATGGGCGAATTGAAGCGACTGAGTACGATATTGCTACAAAATTACCGGGCCGCTTAGTTGACGTTATGGTGCAAGAAGGCGATATGGTCAAAGCGGGTCAAACGTTAGCGGTTATTGATACTGATGATTTAAATGCACAGTTACGTGAAGCTCAGGCGGGGCTTCGTGTTGCTAATGAGTCTCGTAAATACGCATTAGCGATTGTAGAGCAGCATAAAAGTGAGCTTAATTTTGCACAAACTGAATTGCGCCGCTCTGCAAAATTATTAGAAAAAGGCCATATTTCAAAAGAAGTGGTAGATCAACAACGAACCACCTCTGCTATTGCGCAAGCTGCTTTAACCGCGGCAAACGTAAAAGTTGTGCAGTCGGATGCTGAAATAGAAGCAGCGCAGGCACGTATTGAGCGATTACAAAGCAACATAGCCGACAGCACGCTCACAGCACCAATCAATGGACGCATATTGTATCGATTAGCTGAGCCTGGCGAAGTGCTTGGCAGTGGTGGCAAGGTTTTATCGTTATTGGATTTAACCGATGTTTATATGAGTATATATTTACCAACAGCGCAAGCAGGCAAGGTAACAATAGGCTCACAAGCACGCATTGTTATTGATGCTGTTGCCGAGTATACATTACCGGCTAAAGTGACGTTTGTGTCTGCACAGGCGCAATTTACCCCTAAATCGGTAGAAACCCGAAACGAGCGCGATAAACTGATGTTTAGAGTTAAGGTAAAACTCGACTCGCAGTTATTAAAAGACCATATCAAACAAGTAAAAACAGGGGTGCCAGGGCTTGCTTATGTGTTGTTAGCGCCTGAAAAAAATTGGCCTACGTCATTACAGGTACGAGTACCTGAATAATGGATAACGACGATAAAAACATTCAACAGCCACCACGTGAAAGTGTGGTTACGCTTACTAAGGTGAGCCATCGCTATGCTAATAATCGCGTGCTGGACAACATTAGTATTTCATTACCTGCCGGGAAAATGGTCGGGTTTATAGGCCCTGATGGCGTAGGAAAATCAAGCTTGCTGGCACTTATAGCGGGGGCAAGGGCGATTCAAGAGGGGGAGGTTGAGGTATTAAACGGCAATATGCGCAGCAGTGGTTTTCGTAATACGGTGTCGCCACGCATTGCTTACATGCCTCAAGGGCTTGGCAAAAATGTGTATCCAACACTTTCTGTGTTTGAAAATATAGATTTTTTTGGTCGTCTATTTTCTCAAAATAAAGCCGAGCGAATACAACGAATTAATAACCTTTTAAAAAGTACAGGCTTAGAGGCATTTGCCGATCGCCCCGCAGAAAAGCTCTCTGGCGGGATGAAACAAAAACTCGGTTTGTGCTGCGCACTGATCCATGACCCTCAATTATTAATTTTAGATGAGCCAACAACCGGAGTTGATCCGCTATCGCGTCGTCAATTTTGGCAATTAATAAACAGTATTCGCGCTGAAAATACTCAGATGAGCGTACTGGTTGCGACCGCCTACATGGAAGAAGCCGATGATTTTGATTGGCTAGTTGCTATGGACGATGGAAAAGTAATCGGTACGGGCAGCCCACAAAACCTGAAAGCGCAAACTAATAAAGAATCGCTTGATGAAGCCTTTATAGCATTACTTCCTGAAGAAAAGCGCCATGATCATCAGCGGTTAGTTGTGCCACCTCGTAAACAAGACTTAAACACAACTCAGTTCGCTATAGAAGCAAATGGATTATGTAAAACATTTGGCGATTTTACCGCCGTTAACAAGGTGAGCTTGAGTATTGAACAAGGTGAAATTTTTGGCTTTTTAGGCTCAAATGGCTGTGGAAAAACTACCACAATGAAAATGCTTACCGGGTTACAACCGGCAACCAGTGGCGAAGCAAAATTGTTTGGTGAAAACGTCGATGCCAATAACATAGAAAGCCGCAAGCGCGTTGGTTTTATGTCACAAGCGTTTTCGCTTTATAACGAGCTTACAGTGAAGCAAAACTTGGTATTGCATGCGCGTTTATTTCACTTACCTGCAGAGAAAATAGAGCCGCGCGTTAAAGATTTAATTACTCGGTTTAACCTTAAAAAATACAGTGACTATTTTCCTACCGATTTGCCCCTAGGTATTCGCCAGCGTTTATCGCTTGCTGTTGCGGTAGTACATAGCCCTGAAATGCTCATACTTGATGAGCCCACATCGGGTGTAGACCCCGTTGCAAGGGATGACTTTTGGCAGTTACTCATTGAGCTTTCGCGCGAACAAGGCGTGACTATTTTTATTTCGACTCACTTTATGGATGAAGCGGCACGTTGCGATAGAATTTCGTTAATGCATGCAGGTAAAATACTTGCCAGCGATACGCCAGCTGCACTGTGCCAAGCGCGTAATACCGACACACTAGAAGCTGCCTTTATTGCATATTTAGAAGAAGCGGTAAATGCAGCGGGAGCAAGCTCGGCGTTACAAGCATCGATAACGGATAAACCCAAAGTATTGGCTAAAGCGCCCGCTACTCGTAAAAATAACACTAACCCAGCATTCAGTTTGTTGCGGTTATTTGGTTATGCGCATCGCGAAACGCTAGAGTTATGGCGCGATCCTATTCGCCTAACGTTTGCTTTACTGGGCTCAATAATTTTACTGTTTATTTTAGGTTACGGCATTACATTTGATGTTGAAGATTTAAGCTTTGCGGTACTAGATCAAGACCAATCGCCCGAGAGCCGCAACTACATTCAAAATATGGCAGGTTCACGTTACTTTATTCAAAAAGCAGATATTAAAAGCCCGCAAGAACTTAATAAACGAATGCGCAGTGGTGAGTTAAGCGTGGCCGTTGAAATTCCACCTAACTTTGGTCAGCAATTTAAACGCGGCCGTAAACCTGAAATTGTAGTGTGGATTGATGGTTCTATGCCGTTTAGGGCAGAAACGATTAATGGTTATATGAGCGGCGTGTATTACAGCTATTTAACCAACTTATCTTTACGCACTTATGCACAAGTACCAAACTTAGTGCCCGCTAATATTGAATCTCGCTATCGTTATAACCAAGATTTTAAAAGCATTGAGGCCATGGTGCCGGCGGTTATTCCACTGCTATTGGTATTTATTCCTGCGATATTGATGGCGCTTGGCGTAGTGCGGGAAAAAGAGTTGGGTTCAATCATAAACTTATATGTAACACCGGTTAACCGGCTGGAATTTATTATTGGCAAACAGCTGCCTTACATTTTAGTGAGTATGATCAGCTTTTTTGGCTTAGTCGCACTTGCTATTACCGTGTTTGGTGTGGCGCTAAAAGGCAGCTTTTGGGCGCTTAGTTTGGCTGCATTATTATACGTTACAGCGACTACCGGAGTGGGGCTGTTAATTTCGGCTTTTACAAAAACACAAATTTCAGCACTGGCAGCCACTACAGTGGTTGTGTTGATGATTGCCGTTAACTTTTGTGGGCTAATTGACCCTGTTTCTTCCTTAGAAGGGTTTGGTGCGATTATTGGTAAACTGTTTCCGACCACCTACTTTTTAGAGGCATGTCGGGGGGTCTTTAATAAAGCGCTTAATTTTTCTGATTTATCAGCCCAGCTACTGCCTTTATTCGCTTTTATACCCGTGCTGACTCTGGCCAGTGTATTTTTACTTCCAAAGCAGGACAAATAGCCATGCAACGTCGCGGAAACATTGTTAATTTAGGTATTAAAGAGTTGCGTAGTTTATGGCGTGATAAGGTTTTGCTGCTATTCGTTTTTTTTGCTTTTACTGGGTTGATTTATGTGGTGGCTTCAGCCACGTCGATAGAGTTAAATAATGCGCCGATTGCAGTTGTTGATCACGACCAATCGCAATTATCTAAGCGTATTATTAATGCCTTTTATGAGCCTTACTTTAAAACGCCAGACAGTATTTCATTAAGCGATGTTGACTCAGCTATGGATAATGGCCGTTATACTTTTGTGCTTAATATCCCGCCTTATTTTGAGCGTGATGTACTTGCAGCTAAGCAACCTACAATTCAAGTAAATATAGATGCTACGCGCATGTCGCAAGCATTTATTGGTGATAACTATATTCAAACCATTATTAACGGCGAAGTAAATGAGTTTGTGCAAGGTTATCGAACCGTTTATTCACTGCCAATAAAGCAATCGGCGCACATTATGTTTAATCCAAACATGACAAGTGTATGGTTTGGTAGCGTGATGGAATTGATGAACGTGATCACAATGATTTCGATTATTTTAACTGGCGCCGCGGTGATCCGTGAACGCGAACACGGCACATTAGAGCATTTATTAGTGATGCCGTTAAGCCCCTTTGAAATAGTGATGGCGAAAATTTGGGCTAATGGTTTAGTGATTTTATTACTGACTGCGTTTTCATTATTTATTGTGATCGAAGGTTTGTTACAAGTGCCTATTCATGGCTCGCCAGGCTTATTTTTATTTGGCGTTGCTATTCATTTATTTGCGACCACATCGCTGGGTATATTGTTAGGCACGCAGGCGCGCACTATGCCGCAACTCGGGTTATTGATGATCTTAATTTTATTACCATTACAAATGCTGTCTGGCGGTGTTACGCCGCGAGAAAGTATGCCTGAGGTGGTGCAAAATATAATGTTATTGGCGCCAACAACGCATTTTGTAAAATTTGCTCAAGCTATTTTATACCGAGGAGCAGGGTGGGATGTAGTTTGGCCTTACTTTTTAGCGTTAGTTGTTATTGGCAGTGTGTTTTTTACTGTTGCATTAATGCGCTTTCGTAAATCAGTGGCGCAAGGTTAGGGTAATATACCAACCTGCATAAATATTTGAACAATTTAACGAATTAAATCACCCTATAACGTTGTTAAAAATTTTTCATTTAGAACAACTAGATATCAAAAATTTTGCCTAGTTATAGAGCAATTTTCTTATCGTTAAAATAGATCCCATATCCAAGCAGATTGGTAT